>NZ_WIWL01000243.1:0-14514 GCF_009600105.1 Pseudomonas sp. FSL R10-0056 | reverse complement strand
GGCACGCCGCGACGGGCCATCCATGGCCCATCGCGGCTGGCGCGGCGTCCTGCCGCGCCACCCCCATAACAGCACCTGCGTTCGGCCTTCTGTGAGGGGCATTCACGTCGCTTGGCTAATCGAGTGGCCACAGCAAAAGCAAAGGCAAAGGCAAAACCTTGTCGTAGCGAGCAGGCTCGATGTTGAAGTTCTCTTGCTCGCGCCGAAGCGGCCTACAAAAAAGGCGACCCGAAGGTCGCCTTATTGTTCATTCACTCAAACGTTGCAGATCAGAAATCGTGATCGGCGTTGTCCGGGTTCAGGTCGCTGATGCCCAGCTTGCCAGCGGCTTGCTCGATGGCACCGGTCTGCTTGACCAGGGCAGCGATGGCATCACGCACAACCTGGTTGCCCGCAGCGTTGTCAGCTGCGATCAACTGGTCGTAGTGCTCGCCCTTGTTGGCGCGGTCAACCATGACCTGGATCTTGGCTTCGGTGTCGGCCAGATCGGATTTGAGCGTGGCGTCGGTAGCCGGGTCAATGACCACCACCAGCGACGACAGGCTTGGGCCGGTCATTTTTGTGCCGTCAGCACGCACGTACTCACCCAGATACACGTTGCGAATGCCCTTGGCATCGTAGAAGTGCGAGTTGTGGGTGTTGTCGCTGAAGCAGTCCTGCTCGTCTTCAGGGGAGTTGGCTTCCAGGGACACTTTCATCCGCTCGCCGGCCAGTTCACCCAGCGACAGGCTGCCCATGCCGAACAGCATTTTGCGCAGGCCGTTTTGTAC
Source organism: Pseudomonas sp. FSL R10-0056 (assembly GCF_009600105.1). Classification (NCBI taxonomy): domain Bacteria; kingdom Pseudomonadati; phylum Pseudomonadota; class Gammaproteobacteria; order Pseudomonadales; family Pseudomonadaceae; genus Pseudomonas; species Pseudomonas sp. FSL R10-0056. The sequence goes on along the minus strand of NZ_WIWL01000243.1, from coordinate 13,744 downwards.
CGGCTCGGCTTCCAGCGTAGCGCGGTAGTTGTCAGCCACGTTTGGTGCCCAGTTGCCGACCATTTCGTTGAGGTCGTTGACCAGCAGCTGGGTCACGGCTTTCAGATAGGCGCGACGACGATCGTTATGACCACCGATGGCGCCTTCGCCTTCCAGGTAGTCCGAAGCAGGACGGTTGCCTGCACCCGGGCCCGTACCGTTGAGGTCCTGGCCCCACAGCAGGAATTCGATGGCGTGGTAGCCGGTGGCTACGTTGGCTTCGGAGCCACCCAGCTCGTTGAGGCTGGCAAGGGTTTCCGGGGTGATTTCGGTTACGTCGACCTTGTCTTCACCAATCTGGATCTGGGGGTTGGCGATGATGTTGGCGTTGGCACCCGGGTTGCCCAGTGCGCCGGCGTAGTTGGCGTCAACGTAGTCGATCAGGCCTTCGTCCAGGGGCCAGGCATTCACCTGGCCTTCCCAGTCATCGATGATGGTGTTACCGAAGCGGAACACTTCGCTCTGCAGGTAAGGCACGCGAGCTTCAACCCAGGCGGCACGGGCAGCTTTGAGGGTCTCGTCGTTGGGCTTGGCCAGGAATGCATCGATGGCGGTTTGCAGTTTCTTGGCAGTGCTTTCGGCGTCGCTGTACACGGCGTGAACCATGTCGGCGTAATGGGCAACGACGGCCTTGGCGGCAGCTTCGTCGACTTTTGCCGCCGTGATGTCAGTGGCAGGCGTCGCGGTACTGGTGGCGGCTGCTGGCGTAGGGGTTGCTGCGGTTTTTTCCTTGTCCTTGTCGCCACAGCCGGCGAGTGAGATAGCAATGGCCAGCAGACTGGCGGTAGCCAGAGGCATACGAATCATGGCGAAAATCCTGCTTCGAGAGGTGGGACAAGCGTGCGGCTGCACGCGAAACTGCCACATGATGCGAAAGATATGCATTTTCTGTAAAGGGCTACTGTTGGAAATATTTCTTATTTACTTCAGCTCTGCCCCGGGTCTTTCGTGAATCTCGAAATAAGGACTTACATAATGACGGCCTTGTTACGTCGGGCCTGCTTGAGATAAGCCACCAGCTCCCGTGCCCCAAGGGGTTTGCTGTACAGGTAGCCCTGGCCTTCATGGCAGCCCTCGGCGATCACATAGGCTTCCTGTTCGACCGTTTCGACACCTTCGGCGATGACCTGCATGCCAAGGCTTTTACCGAGCTGGATGATGGCGCGCACGATGGTGGCATCGTCACCGTCATCGATGAGGTCCTGCACAAAGCTTTTATCAATCTTGATTTTGTCCAGCGGCAGGCTTTTGAGGTAACTCAGGGATGAATAACCGGTACCGAAATCATCAATCGCAATCAATGCACCGGAGCGTCGCAGGCTCAGCAGGTGCTGGGCAGCGGTGCTGATGTCTTTCATCAGGCTGGTTTCAGTCACTTCCAGCTCAAGGCTGCGCGGGGCCAGGCGGTGGCGTTGCAGCAGGTTGTTGACCACCCGGGGCAGGTCTATGTGGTGCAACTGCACGGTGGACAGGTTGACGGCCATGCGCAATTCACTGAAACCCAGGTCGTGCCATTCGCGCAGCTGGCCGCAGGCCTGGTCCAGCGCCCATTCGCCAATGGCAATGATGCTGCCGTTTTTCTCGGCCAGCGGAATAAACAGGTCCGGCGGCACCATGCCGTGCTCCGGATGCTGCCAGCGCAGCAGGGCTTCTACGCCGACCACGCGGTGATCGCTGTAGCGGATCTGCGGTTGATAGACCAGGTAAAGCTGGTTGCACAGCAGGGCTTCGCGCAGGTCTTTTTCCAGTTCGCGCATGCGTCGCATCTCGCGGTCGACGCTGGCGATATAAAACTGATAACGGCTGCGCGAATAGCTTTTGGCCAGGGTCATGGTCTGTTCGGCTTTTTGCAGCAACTGCTCGGTGGTATCGCCGTCTTCAGGGAACAGGGTGATGCCGATGGTGGCGCGCAGGCGGATATTTTGCTGGTCAAGGCTGAACGGCGATTCGAGGTCGTCGAGAATGCTCTGGGCCAGTTCGGCAGCCTCATAGGGCTGTTCGATATGGGCCTGCACCAGGGCAAACTGATCGCCGCCCAGACGCCCAAGCGCACCGAGGCTGCCGCTGTGGGCGCGCAAACGGTCGGCCAGGGCCTGGAGCAACTGGTCGCCGGTTTGATAACCAAACTGTTCGTTGATGCCCTTGAAGTCGTCCAGGCCCACGCACAGCACGGCGACGCGGCGTTGCAGGCGGCCTGCATCGGTGAGGATCTTGCCCAGTTGCCCCTGCAATTGCTGGCGGTTGGGCAGGCCGGTCAAAAAGTCGTACTGGGCCATGCGCAGCAACGAGCTTTCGGCTTCGTGGCGCAAACGGTTGTTGCGCTCGATCGAGGCCAGCAACTGGTTGGATGTATTGACCCACACCCCTAGCTCGTTGTGCTCGTGGCCCTTGAGCAGAGGGATCACATGTTCGCTGGGGCGATCGGGATTGATGCTGGTCAGGTGCCCGATGATTTTTGACAGCGGCTTGGTCAGCAGCCAGTGATAGACCAGATACAACACCAGCCCCATGAGCAGAGCGCGCAACAGGCCGGAAAACAGCATCACCGCCGAATCGGTCAACAGGCCCTGACCGTAAGTTGCGGTGTCGAGGGTGATGCTCAGGTCGCCGTAGTACTCGCTGTATGGGCCTTGGCCAACCAGCGGAATGCGGAACCTGTGCTCCTGACCCAGTATCAGGTCGGTCACCCAGCGGCTCGATGAGCTTTGCAACTCGCGGTTTTTTTCGGCCAGCGGCGCTTCATTGGGATGGCCGATGGCAGCCTTGCGCACCGCCGGATCCTGGAACAGACCTTCGATAACCTGCATGGCCATATCGCGATCCAGGCTGTAAAGCGCCTGGGTTGAGGGGTCGCGAAACATGTCGAGGATTCGTTCGGCATCTGCCGTAACGGCTTGTCGGACTTTGTAGGCGTCGAACACGATCTGTGCGCAGCTCAGCACGCCTCCAACGACCACTGCTGAAAGCAGCACGATGCGGAGCAACTTGAGTGACAAGCTGTTTTTGAATTGCCGCTTCAAAGCGCTATTCCCTGTTCCTGCCATTAATGCCTGTGGCCTTGTATGTGAACGATTTTTTGCCAGAGTGCAAGTGACCAATGTGCAGCGCTTGTGACGGCTACTGTGTCGGTATCTTCACCTTGAACTTGAGGCGCAGCCTGAAAAATTCCCGCCGCTTTCATACTAGCTGGCCCGGATTGGATGGGCTTTTTAGCAAGCCAAAAAAAAACCCGGCAATGCCGGGTTTTTTATCTGGAGCGAGACTTAGGCAGTGAAGGGTTTGCCTTCGAACTGCTCAGCAACGAACTTCCAGTTAACGAGGTTCCAGAACGCTTCTACATACTTCGGACGCACGTTGCGGTAGTCGATGTAGTAGGCGTGTTCCCAAACGTCGCAGGTCAGCAGCGGGGTGTCGCCGCTGGTCAGCGGGTTGCCGGCGCCGATGGTGCTGGCCAGGGCCAGGGAACCGTCAGCTTTCTTCACCAGCCAGCCCCAGCCGGAGCCGAAGGTGCCGATGGAAGTCTTGCTGAATTCTTCTTTGAACTTGTCGAACGAACCGAAGGCAGCGTTGATGGCATCAGCCAGCGCGCCAGTCGGTTGGCCGCCGGCGTTTGGCGCCAGGCAGTTCCAGTAGAAGGTGTGGTTCCAGACCTGAGCGGCGTTGTTGAAGATACCGCCCGAAGAGGTTTTGACGATCTCTTCCAGGGTTTTGCCTTCGAACTCGGTGCCTGGCACCAGGTTGTTCAGGTTCACGACGTAGGTGTTGTGGTGCTTGTCGTGGTGAAACTCCAGGGTTTCTTTGGAGATGTGCGGCTGCAGGGCATCGTGTGCGTACGGCAGCGGCGGCAATTCGAAAGCCATGATGATTCTCCTAATCAGGTCAGTTGCGATGAGCGCAAGGCCGATCACGGGCGGCCAAACACGCGCCGATGAGTTTTTACTCTTTGCGGCGCAGGGTCAGGATCATAGCACCGGGGTGACGGCATAACCACGCGACAACTGTGTGGGATAGACGTTTCAGCACATGTGGGACTATTTTTTTTTGCCTGTGGGAACAGGGTTATGCTCAGCCCGAAACAATTAACTGCAGCGCCACTGCATACATCATCACCGCTACCAGCAAGTCCAGGATACGCCAGGTGTTTGGCCGTGCCAGCCACGGTGCAAGCCAGGCCGCACCCAGCGCCAGGGTGAAAAACCACATCAGCGAAGCACTGGCCGCGCCCACCACATAAGCGCCGGGCACGCTTTGCTGGGCGCCAAGGGAACCGATCAGCAACACTGTATCAAGGTAAACGTGGGGGTTGAGCAGGGTGACGGCCAGTGCGCTGAGCATCACTGCCTTGAGCGAGCGAGCAGTCTGGCTGGCAGAATGCTCAAGGCTCGATGTGGAAAACGCCCGGCGCAGTGCCTGGGTGCCGTACCAGAGTAAGAACACCGCCCCGCCCCAGCGCGCAACACTGAGTAATAGCGGGTTTTGCGCCAGAAGGGTCGCCAGGCCAAACACCCCGGCCGCCACCAGCAGGGCATCGCACACTACGCAAAATGCCGCCACGGGCAGGTGGTGTTCACGGCGCAGGCTTTGCGCCAGCACAAAGGCATTCTGGGTGCCGATGGCCATAATCAGGCCGAACGCGACCAACAGGCCATTAAGGTAGCTTTGCCACATAAGGATTACTCGTTGTACTGCAGGCGGGGTTGCTGCTGGCTATTCTCCTGCCCTTGGATGTATAAGAAAAACCAATATTGCTGATCGCTCATTAGGAAAACTGATGTTCGACTATAAGTTGCTCTCGGCCCTGGCCGCCGTTGTGGAACAGGCCGGTTTTGAACGGGCGGCGCAGGTGCTTGGGCTGTCCCAATCGGCCATCTCCCAGCGCATCAAATTGCTTGAAGCCCGTATCGGCCAGCCGGTGCTGGTACGCGCGACGCCGCCAAGCCCGACCGAAATCGGCCGGCGCCTGCTCAACCATGTACAGCAAGTGCGTTTGCTGGAGCGTGACTTGCAAAGTGCGGTGCCGGCGCTGGACGATGAAGGTTTGCCCGAGCGCCTGCGCATCGCCTTGAATGCCGACAGCCTGGCCACCTGGTGGGCGCCGGCCGTGGGGGATTTTTGCGCCGAGCAGCACCTGTTGCTAGACCTTGTGGTTGAGGATCAGACCGTTGGCCTCAAACGCATGCGCGCCGGTGAAGTGGCTGCCTGCCTGTGTGCCAGTGAACGGCCGGTCGCCGGGGCCCGCAGTGTGCTGCTGGGCGCCATGCGTTACCGGGCGCTGGCCAGCCCAGAGTTTATTGCACGGCATTTTCCGGATGGCGTCAGCGCTGCGCAGTTGCCCAAGACCCCTGCGCTGGTGTTCGGCCCGGATGATTTTCTGCAACATCGCTACCTGGCTTCGCTGGGTGTGGATGGCGGTTTTGAGCACCATTTATGCCCATCTTCCGAAGGCTTTATCCGTTTGGCTGAGGCCGGCCTGGGGTGGGGGCTGGTGCCTGAGCTGCAAGTGCGCGAACAACTGGAAAATGGCCGCCTGGTGGAGCTTTTGCCAGATAAACCCATCGACGTGCCATTGTACTGGCATCATTGGCGCAATGGCGGACAACTGCTGGGGCAACTGACCGAACATTTATCTCGTTCGGCAGCCCGTTGGTTAGTGCCTTTGGCCTGATAACCGGCGTTTAAAGAGCAAGCAGCACGAATTACAGCATTTGGAGTGATTGATGAAGATTCTGGTCACCGGCGCAAGCGGCTTCATTGGCGGACGCTTTGCGCGTTTTGCCCTGGAGCAGGGCTTTGACGTACGGGTCAGCGGGCGTCGGGCCGAAGGTGTCGAACACCTGGTACGACGCGGCGCTGAATTTATCCCGGGTGATTTGACCGATGGCCTGCTGGTGCGCGACTTGTGCGTGGATGTCGATGCGGTGGTGCATTGTGCGGGGCATGTGGGTGCCTGGGGGCGCTACCAGGACTACCACCGCGACAACGTGCTGGTGACTGAAAACGTAGTTGAAGCCTGTCTGAAACAGCGGGTGCGGCGTCTGGTGCATTTGTCATCGGCAGCGTTGTACTTCGATGGTCGCAACCACACCGACCTGACCGAAGAACAGTTGCCCAAGCGCTTCAGGCACCCTTTTGCCGCCACTAAAAACCTGGCGGAGCAGAAGGTGTTCGGTGCCCAGGAGTTTGGCCTTGAAGTGATTGCCCTGCGCCCGCGTTTTGTGACGGGGGCAGGGGACATGAGCCTCTTCCCGCGATTGATCAAACAGCAGCGCAAAGGTCGTCTGGCCATTGTTGGCAACGGTTTGAACAAGGTCGATTTCACCAGTATGCAAAACCTCAACGAAGCGCTGATGAGCAGCCTGTTGAGCAGTGCAGCGGCGTTGGGCAGGGCCTACAACATCAGTAATGGCACGCCGATACCGTATTGGGATGTGGTCAATTATGTGATGCGCCAGATGAACGTGCCGCAAGTGACCCGTTATCGTGGTTACGCCACGGCCTACAGCCGTGGCGCGCTTAACGAAGCTGCCTGCAAGTTATGGCCGGGGCAGCCCGAACCGTCACTCTCGCGTTTGGGGGTGCAGATCATGGATAAAGACTTTACCCTCGACATCAGCCGCGCCCGGCACTACCTCGACTACGATCCCAAGGTGAGTCTGTGGTCCGCGCTTGATGAATTCTGTGGTTGGTGGAAAGCTCAGGAATCCCCTTACCGCTGACCGCTTGCCGCCATTTTTAAAGGTTTACGATGCGTAACGATGCCCGCGACGACTTTGACAATGTGCCGACCCTTCGCGCCGATACCGATGACCATGACGAACCGGCGTCCAGCTTTGGTGCCCGTGAGCGCACTACGGTGTATTCGCGCAATACCCCGGTGATCAAGGTCAAGGGTCCGAGTACCGGGCCTTTGTGGGCCATGATCTGCGCCTTGCTGGTGGCCGTTGGCGGGCTGGGCTGGTGGAGCTTCCAGCAGATTTCGCTGATGGAGCAGCAGTTGGTGGCCACCCAGGAGAGCTTTGCCCGTATCAGCGAAGAGGCAGCCGGGCGCCTGCAGGCCATATCCGGCAAGGTGGTTGCCAGTGAATCGACAATCAACAATGGCAGCGAAGCCTTGAAGTTGCAGATCAAGCAGCTAGAAGAACAGCTGCTTGAGCAGAGCAAGCGTCAGCAAGGGCTGGTGGCGGGGCAGCAGGGGGATCTGGATCAGCGCTTTGAGCAAATCAATGCCGCGATGTTGATGCAAGTGACTGCCCAGAAAGAAAGCCAGGCCAGGCTCGAAGCCGATATCAAGAGTCTGGGTACTGAACTGGCCACGCTCAAGGCAGGTGTCGCCCAACAGGCCACGGATGTGGCGGCCTTGAAGAAACAGGGCAACCCGGGCGCGGCGGTGGAGCGCCTGGAGCAGGATATGATCGTGCTCAAAAGCGAACTTGAGAACCGCCCCGCACCAGCTCAAGGTGCCAATGCTGCCGAGTTCGATGTGTTCCGTGCCCAGATGACGCGCAACATCAACACCCTGCAAAGCCAGATGCAGAACCTGCAGAAGCAGATCAGCGCTCGACCTTGAGCCTGTGCTGAGGGTTTGCCCCTCACCCCGGCCCTCTCCCGCAGGGAGAGGGGGCTGATGTGTGGCGTCAGTCATACCTGCATGTGCCTGTCGGCGGATTTCCGCTTATTGCAACGCTGAAAATCAGCGGATTCCCGCCTACCCATCTCCCGCAAGCCATGTAAACCGTGGTCTCAAGCGTTGGCACAAGTTCTGCTATAGCCCAGCAAGCTCGCGTTTTGACGCGCTATAAAAAAACAATGAAAGAAGGATCCATTCAATGGATAACTCCAGCACCCTGCCTGCCGGGGCCGTGTCTGCGGCGCCTAAAGAAAAGACCACCTCCAGCCGTATCAAATCGATTTTCAGCGGTTCCGTCGGCAATATGGTCGAGTGGTACGACTGGTACGTTTACGCCGCGTTTTCGCTGTACTTCGCCAAGGCCTTCTTCCCCAAGGGCGACACCACCGCACAACTGCTCAACACCGCCGCGATCTTCGCCGTGGGCTTTTTGATGCGCCCGATCGGCGGCTGGCTAATGGGCCTGTACGCGGATCGCAAAGGCCGCAAGGCCGCGCTGATGGCTTCGGTCCTGTTGATGTGCTTCGGTTCGCTGGTAATTGCCCTGTCGCCGGGTTACGAAACCATCGGCGTGTGGGCGCCTATCCTGCTGGTCTTCGCCCGCTTGCTGCAGGGCCTGTCGGTGGGTGGCGAATACGGCACCTCGGCCACTTACCTGAGTGAAATGGCGACCAAGGAACGTCGCGGTTTCTTCTCGAGCTTCCAGTATGTAACCCTGATCTCGGGGCAGCTTATCGCTTTGGGCGTGCTGATCGTGCTGCAACAGACCCTCACCGAAGAGCAACTGTACAGCTGGGGCTGGCGCGTACCGTTCGTGATCGGCGCCCTGTGTGCCGTGGTCGCGCTGTATCTGCGTCGAGGCATGGAAGAAACCGAGTCGTTCAAAAAAACCAGGGTCAAGCCTAAAGAAAGCGCCATGCGCACCCTGCTGCGCCACCCCAAAGAGCTGATGACCGTAGTTGGCCTGACCATGGGCGGCACGCTGGCGTTCTACACCTACACCACCTATATGCAGAAGTACCTGGTGAACACGGTGGGCATGAGCATCTCGGATTCCACCACCATCTCGGCCGCCACGCTGTTTCTGTTCATGTGCATTCAGCCGCTGGTGGGCGCGCTTTCCGACAAGATCGGCCGTCGTCCGATCCTGATCGCCTTCGGTGTACTGGGTACCCTGTTTACCGTACCGATCCTGACCACCCTGCACACCATTACCACCTGGTGGGGTGCGTTCTTCCTGATCATGGCCGCGCTGATTATTGTCAGTGGCTACACCTCGATCAACGCCGTGGTGAAAGCGGAACTGTTTCCCACGGAAATTCGCGCACTGGGTGTTGGTTTGCCTTACGCACTGACCGTGTCGATCTTCGGCGGTACAGCTGAATACATCGCTCTGTGGTTCAAGAGTGCAGGTATGGAAACCGGTTACTACTGGTACGTGACAGCTTGTATTGCCTGCTCGCTGGCGGTGTACGCCACCATGAAAGACACCCGCAAGCACTCGCGCATCGAGACTGACTGACAGCCCACCCGCTCCCACAGGGGTTAGCCGATACTGCTATTTGACAGGCTGGCCAATTGGCCGGCCTGTTTGCTTTTCAGATCCGCCTCCCGGCGATCATGGCCACCAATATCCCCGCCAGTACCCGCCAAGGGCCGATGGTGCCGAAATCCAGCTCCGAATCATCCGCCAGGTAGTCACCCAAGGCAGTTCCCAAGCCGTGGCGCAAACTTTTATCACCCAAAACGCCAAGGTGAACTGAGGAAGTTCGTTCATTCCAGGCTCCAGTTCTCGAGGGGTACAAAGCCGTTTGGGTACCGGCTTTTTTGCCGGCGAAGACGGGTGCTCGCGCAGCAAAAAATGGGTAATGGACTGATGAAAGCCTGTCTGTGAGTGCGATTTATTTGAATTAATAGTCAGTTAATTCTGTTAGCCCACTATCAATCTCAGCAACACCTCTATGGCCGGCAGAACATGTGTGCCGCCCCACCGGGAGCTGGACGTCGTCAAGAGCCTGGTTCGGCGCGGACTTATATATCGAATTAATCGATTCTTTGGCGCTATTTTTTGCGCTTTTTAATCAAATTAATCGGCGTAGTCTTAAACCCATACCCACTGAACACCCCAAACACGAAACAAGGAGCTTTATCATGAAAACCAAACTTATCCTCGCTGCTGCTTTTTCTGCCCTGGCCTTCAACGCTTTTGCCGCCGATGGTTTCGATAAAACCCATTCGTCGAGCTTTGCTGAAGATGGCTACAGCCGTACAGGTTCTGCTGCAGTTGCTGCTGACGGTTATGACCGCACAGGTTCGGCTACGTTTGCAGAGGACGGCTACGACAAAACCGGCTCGGCCACCTTTGCAGAAGACGGTTTCAGCCGTACCAAATCGGACACCTTCGCTGCTGATGGCTACGATCGCACTCACGGCGCCCACTTCAGCTAACACCTGAATCAGGCACTCCAGCCCGGCCTTGGCCGGGCTTAGTCGTTTTTGGGGGTAAGACAGTGGAGATCCAATCCTTAGCAGCCTCGTTCCTACGGCAGTTGCTACAAAACCTCGCAAGCTTTTGTAATCCCGGCAAATGCCTTGCACTATAGGCCCTCTATCTCAGCCGTTTGCGGACACTTCCCATGCATGACGATATCCATTTCTATGAACCTTCCCAGGGCCACGGCCTGCCCCATGATCCGTTCAATGCCATAGTCGGCCCGCGACCTATCGGCTGGATTTCGTCACAGGATGCCCAGGGCCGTCTGAACCTTGCGCCTTACAGTTTTTTCAACGCGTTCAACTACATCCCGCCGATCATCGGGTTTTGCAGTGTGGGCCGCAAAGACAGTCTCAATAACATTGAACAAACCGGCGAGTTTGTCTGGAACCTCGCCACCCGGCCGCTGGCCGAAGCCATGAACCAGAGCTGTGCCATGGTTGGGCCCGAGGTCAATGAGTTCGAGCTGGCCGGGCTGAGCACCGTACCGTCACGGGTGATCAGCGTGCCACGGGTGGCCGAGACGCCGGTGTCGTTCGAATGCAAGGTCACCCAGATCATTCAGTTGCAACGGGCAGACAAGGAACTGGTGCCGAGCTGGCTGATTCTGGGGGAGGTAGTGGCGGTGCATATTGCCAGGCACCTGCTCAAGGACGGGATTTACGATACCGCGGCCGCCGAACCGATCCTGCGTGGTGGCGGCCCGGCGGACTACTTCCAGCTGGGCCCTGAAGCACTGTTCAAAATGCATCGCCCACGCTGATTACCAAACCAGTTCGGCGTCATCAGTGACGCCTTGCAGGGCTTCAAGTTGCTCGGCCGCGGCGGCATCGGCGGCGGTCGCAGTCTTGAAGGTGTGCTCGGTGAGAATTTTGTGAAAGCGCGGCGCTCCACCTTCGTACAAGGCTTTGACCGCAATCGCTGCGTGATAAACGCCGGGCTCAACCGGAACTACAGCTGATACCGCTTCAAACTGTGCAAATTCTTTACGCGCCATGCTTCAACTCCCGGCCTATGGAAAAACCGGCATTCTACCTGTTCAGCCCGCCCACATCGCTGAAGGTCTGAAAATCGAGACTGTCCACCACTTGCTGGTGCACCAGCGCGCCGTATATTTCCATAAGCGATGAATTGAAATACGCGAGCATCGAGGGTTCATCCTGCCAGTAGCCCGCCACCTGCCACAGCTGCGGGTCGTTATCACAATGCTGCAAGGCAAAGTGCAGGCAGCCGGGGGTCTGGAGCGTCGGTTCGATCAACTGGCTCAGGCAAGCCTCGACCCGGGCCGAACACCCTGCGCGGGCGCGAACCAGTGTCAAATGACTGACGGCATTAAGCTGGGGCATGCAGGCCTCCACAAAGCAAAGTGGTGTTGGGGGGAGGTTCAAAGCTTAGGGGCCGGCCCCTGTACGCCGTTAGTCGATTCCTGCCCCAGGCTTGCACGATTCTGCAAAAGCGCACCGAACCGCTGCCTCATGGCATCATCGGGCAAAGGGCCAGTTCATCAGGGTTTCGAGCAAGGTCAAGCGTCTGTAACGGCTTGGGCAGGCCTGTTCCTTCAGGCAATGACAGGATCAGGCAAGACAACGACAGAAATCAGCTACCCCTTGGCCTTGCACAAACTTAAGCTGTGCCTGCCCTGTTGCTTTGATGAGGATGCAACCCATGTCACTGCTGGAACCGCCGCGACCCGCGCTCGAGCCCGCGCTTGAAAAACAGCGCGTGGAACTGGCTGACCTGATTTTTCGCCATGCCCCGCAAGACGGTTCGTTCACCACCGGTGTCGACGCGCTGTTTGTGTCGCGCCACAGTCATCCCAGCGATTTCGCTCCCAGCCTGCCAAAACCCGCGCTGTGCATCATGGCCCAGGGGCGCAAGGAGGTGCGTCTGGCGGACGAGTACTTTGCCTACGACCCGCTCAATTATCTGGTGGTGTCCGTGTCGATGCCGATCAGTGGCCGGGTGCTGGAAATCTCCCCCGAACACCCGGTACTGGCCTTGCGTCTGGATATCGATCCGGTAGAAATCACCACGTTGATCAGCGATGCCGGCCCCCTGGGCGTGCCGTCGCGACCCACCGGGCGCGGGCTGTATGTTGAGCCTATAGACCAGCCGATGCTCGACGCAGTCTTGCGTCTGACACGTCTGCTCGACACACCCAAAGACATTGCCATGCTGGCGCCATTGATTCGCCGTGAGATTCTGTATCGGTTGTTGCGCAGCCCCCAGGGCTATCGCTTGTATGAAATCGCCAGCCAGAACAGCCAGAACCATCGCGTCAGCCGAGCTATTTCCTGGCTTAACGGCAACTTTGAGCAGCCGCTTCGTATCGACAGCCTGGCGCGCGAAGCCAATCTCAGCGTGTCGACCTTGCACCACAGGTTCAAGGCCATGACCGCCATGAGTCCGTTGCAGTACCAAAAGCAGTTGCGTCTCAACGAAGCCCGGCGACTGATGCTCAGCGAGGGGCTCGATGCCTCGGCGGCGGGTTACCGTGTGGGTTACGAAAGCCCGTCGCAGTTCAGCCGCGAGTACAGCCGCCAGTTTGGCGCGCCCCCGGTTCGAGACCTGGCGCGCCTGCGCATGAGCCTATAGCGCCAGCAATTCTTGCCAGCGCGCCTCGTCGATTTCAATCACGCTTGGCCCCAGGCGGTCGGCGGCACTGGCCAGGGCGGCGCGCAATTGCGCCTCGCCCTCGACCACCTGCGCGGCGCAGCCCAGCGCCTTGGCCACAGCGATAAAGTCCGGGGTGTAGATATCGACCCCCACGGGTTCGATGGCGCGATTGAGCATGTATTTTTTGATCTCACCATAGCCCTGGTTATTCCACAGCAGTACGATGATCGGGGTTTGCGCTTCCACTGCGCTGGCCAGTTCGGCGAGGGTAAATTGCAGTCCGCCATCACCTATCAGGCACAGCACCGGGCCACCCGTTTTGCCATTGGCCCGCCGCCCCAGCCAGGCCCCCACTGCCGCGGGCAGGGCGTAGCCGAGGGTGCCGTAGCCGGTCGAGGAGTTAAACCAGCGCCGTGGCTGCTCGGGGTTAAACGTCAGGTTGCCGGTGTACACCGGCTGAGTCGAATCGCCGACGCACACGGCATCCGGTAGAACATCGAAAACCGCCTGCAAAAAACGCGTCTGGGCGCGGGTCGGGGCATCCCATTCGGTGGCCAACTGCGTCTGCAGACGGCTGACCCGCACAGCACCCCACTGCGGATCCCGTGCTGGCAACTGCGCCAGACTTGCCACTAATGCCTCGCTCGCCAGGTTGGCATCGGCCACCAGCGCCAGGGTCGGCGGGTAATTGCGTACGGTCTGGTCCGGGTCGATATCAATACGTATCAACGCGCCCGGGATCTCGAAGCCGCCAGCAAAAGTCACATCGTAATCGGTCTCGGCCAGCTCGGTGCCGATCGCCAGCACCACATCCGCTTCGGCCACCAGCGCGCGGGTGGCGACCAGGGTTTGGGTCGAGCCGATCAACAGCGGGTGAGAGGAGGGCAGTATGCCCTTGGCGTTGATGGTCAGGGCCACCGGCGCGCCCAGTCGCTCGGCCAGTTGCAACAGGGCTGGCGCTGCATCGA
>NZ_WIWL01000242.1:0-14712 GCF_009600105.1 Pseudomonas sp. FSL R10-0056 | reverse complement strand
GGCACGCCGCGACGGGCCATCCATGGCCCATCGCGGCTGGCGCGGCGTCCTGCCGCGCCACCCCCATAACAGCACCTACGTTCGGCCTTCTGTGAGGGGCATTCGCGTCGCCTGCACAATCGAGTGGCCACAACAAAAGCAAAAGCAAAAGCAAAAGCAAAAGCAAAAAATTTAACCAACACCAACTCTTGTGGGAGCGGGCCTGCCCGCGATGCCAGCACTTTGTTCCTCCAGATAGAACGAGGTGCCTGCATCGCGGGCAAGCCCGGCTCCCACAGGGAAATATGTCGGTCGCAGATCCTGCATTCAAACAGGCCGGCCGGTCGGCCGCCTCGACGGCTGTTGATCTACCCGCCCCATCGGGAGGCCGAGTGGAGGTTCTGCGCAGTGGGACCGGAGCGAGGGAACCTGAGCGCAGCGAAGGCCGGACGCCAGGGGCAAGCCTTTTTGGTTACTTTTTCGGCGTCTGGAAAAAGTGACTCGCCGTAAGGGCGAAACCAATATCCCGTTCAAACGCGAATGCCGGATATGTACCCGGTGTACCTGTTAAACCCTACCGCGGCCACAGACCTAACGCCCCTTGATCACCATCTCCCCCACCGCATCCCCCACGGCCTGCCAGTTGGGCCGGTACATCGACTCCACTTGCGGCGGCGGCACCCGATAGGTACCTGGTGTCACAGCACGGGCCAGGTACAGCAAGTGCGTGATACCGTAGCCATCCAGTTTGACTGCCGCCACATAACGATCATCCCGATACTCCTGATGCTGCACGCTGGCGTTCTGCATCGACTCGCGCCATTGCTTCACTTGAGTACTGGCGTTTTCAAGGCTGGCCGCGCTCTGCCCCAGGTTCTGGTTTTCCAGCTCCAGGCCTGCCGGCAGCAAATCCACCACCAGCGCATCAGGCACTTGCTGCTTGGCCGTCACGGCCAGATGCACCAGCACCAGATCACCACTTTTCAGCGCCTTGAGATCCAGCGGCTCACCGTTCATACCCAGGTAGTCGCGGCGAATGCTCATGTTTTCGCCGCCCGCCGCCGGGGCGTGCTGTGGATAACCCGAAATCGTCAGCTGTTGATAAATCGGCGCGCTGCCTGCGTTACGCAGGCTCAGGGGCGAGGCTAGCAGCGGCCCGTCGAGCTTGAGCCCTGAGCGGGCGTTGTTCAGCTCGCGGGTCTGATCGCCACTGGTGAGTTGCGCACTCCAGCTGGCCTCAGGCTTGCCCAGCAAATCGCGACCGGCGAGGAACAGTGAATTGCGTTCCTGGGTCGACAGCCACTGACTCGCCGCCAGTTGATCGGACAGGTCGAACAGTCGCTGTTCACGCTGACCACTCATCAGGTTGTTCTCTTCCAGCAAGGCCAGAATCAACGCCTGATCGCGCAGCGGGCTGCCGTAGTCGCCCAGCCATTGATCAGCCTTGCGCTTCGCCGCCAACCCCGCCACCAACGCTTGATCGGCGCGCGGTTGATCGCCCATTTTCTGCAGGGCAATGGCCAACTGCACCAGAGGCAAACCGGAACGGGCATCGCTGCGGCGCTCAAAAATGCTGCGCAGCGCGCCCAGCGGCGCCTGTTGGCTTCGGGCCAGGACCAGCGCTGCATAGGCCTGTACGGCAAAGCGGGTGTGGTCGAGGTTGTCGCTGTAATCGGCCTCGATCAGGTTGCGTTCCTGCACATAACGCAGCAACCGCTCGCTGGCCTTTTTCAGCGCCTCGGGAGGTACCGCGTAGCCTTGATCGCGGGCGCGCAGCAGGAAGTCGGTGATATAGGCTGTGAGCCAGTACTCTTCCTGACCGTCCGCGCCCCACAGGCCAAAACTGCCGTTGTAGCGCTGCATGCCCAGCAGGCGCTCGATACCCAACTCGATTTTGCGTTTGCGCTCGGTGTCCGGCTCGCCTTCAAGGCCCAGGCGTTTGAGCAGGGCTGCATCGGCATACAGAGCCGGGTACAGGCCGCTGGTGGTTTGCTCGGAACAGCCATACGGGTAAGCCTTGAGCGCACGAATCTGCTCGCCAAGATTCAGCGGCGGGCGGCTCGACAAGCTGAGCAAGGCTTCACGCCCGGCCGGTTCAAAGGCTTGCAGCTCGCCCTCGGGCAGGCTCCAGGGCTGGTCGTTGAGCACAGCACGGTAATGCTTTAGCAATGCTGGATACGCCGGGCGCACCCCCAACGTCCATTCGCGGGTGAACGGCGCCAGGGTTTCACCCGGCAGGTCCAGGCCATTGACCGTCACCTTGACCACACCGGTGCCATACCCGCCCAGCGCCTTGACCGGAACCTGCAAGGTACTGCGCTGGCCGGGGCTGAGTGTCAGGTTCTGTGTCGCGTCACCCAGCAGGCTCAGTTGCCCCTCGGTGTTAAGGTTCACGTGCAGCGTTTGCGGCTTGTCGGTGAGGTTGGACAGGTCCAGCGCCAGCCGCGTCTCGTCGCCACCGGCCAGAAAGCGCGGCGCAGCCAGCTCGGCCACCAATGGTGCTGCGACCACGGTTCTGGCCTCGGCCATGCCGTAGCGATCGTCGGTCCAGGCTTGTGCCATCAAGCGCAACTCGCCGTTAAAGTCAGGGATATCCACACTGACTTCACCTTCGCCCTGCTCGTTGAGCGTCACCGGTGCGCTTTGCAGCGCCACGATGGTGACACTGGTGGCAGGTCGCTTGCCGCCCTTGGCCAGTGCCGCATCGCCGCCGAACGCCAGGCTGGCCAGACGGCCCTGCCCGGCCTCAATCAACTGCCCGTAAATATCCAGCTGATCCGCCCCATAGGCCTTGCGCCCGAACAGGCTGGCGAACGGGTCGGGGGTCGGGTACTCAGTGATATTGAGCACGCCCACATCCACGGCAGCCAGCAGTACATGGGCCTGTTTGGGAATGCTGCCATCGGCATTTTTAGCCGAGAGCTTCACCGTCAGAGGTTGCTTGGGACGCATTTTTTCAGGGGCATCCAGCGTAAGAGCCAACTTGCGCTGGCTGCGATCGATGGGCAGGTGCAGCACCCCTACAGCGCGCTTGGGAGTGATATTGGTCTTGCGCTCACCGGGGCGGATCACCAGTGCACTGATATACAAGTCATGCCGGGCCCAGCTCGGGTCGAGTCTGATTTCGTAGGCCTTGCCCTCGGCCGGCACTTCGATTTCCTGCCACCACAACGGGCCATCGCTGCCTTCAACCAGCAAGTAGCCCTTGCCAGCCGCAGGTGGCGTGACCGTGACCTTGGCCGTATCGCCATCGGCATAAGCGGCCTTGTCCAGCGCCAGCTTGACCTGGTCGGGGCGCACGGCACCGCCTTCGGCGTTGTCCTGGGCACGATAACCGGCCCAGAAACGCAGGCTGCTGATCAAGCCGGTTTGCGGGTCTTCAACCTCTACGCGGTAAGGGCCCCACTCCACCGGAAAGCTGACCTTGGCGGTTTCGCCCGCCTTGAGGCTGAGGGTCTCTTCGTTGAGGTTCAGAAACTTCTCGTTGTAGTGATAACTCCAGCCGTCGTTGTCCGAGTAGTTCCAGTAGTAATCGCGGCGTTCACGCACCAGACGCACCTTGAGGTTGTCGGCCGCCAATTTGTTGCCCTGGCTGTCAGCCACCAGCAGCTCGAACTCAACCGGGCCGTCGCCATCGGTTTCAGCACCGTCAAACAGGCCACGCAGCCCCGGCAGACGGTCTGCCGGCCATACCGGCTGCACCAGGCGACGGGTAATCGGGCGCCCGCCCGACTCCTGCAAACTGGCCTGAACAATCAGTTGCAGCGGCGATTTGGCATCGCTCCACTGGCTGTCGATGCTGAGGGTTTGCTTGCCATCGGCGTTGAGCACGCTTTCGTCCAGCTCCAGATCCTGGGTCAGCTCCGGTTCTGTCACCGAACCGAACTCATAGCCCGGCAAGGCACTGACCGCCTCGCGCAATGGCCGCACATAGACCTGCCCGCTCAAGCGGTTACCGGCTGCCGGAGCACCGTACAGGTAACGCCCGGCAACCTGGATTTCAGCGGTTTGCCCGGGGCTCAGCGGGGTATCGCTGCCCTTGAGTTCAAGTGCCATGCGCTCGGGTAAAAAGTCCTCGACCAAAAACTCGTACAGCTGCGGCTTGCCGTCACCAAAGTCGAACACCAGTTGCCAGCGCCCGGTCGGCGCTTCGGCGGCCAGTTGCAGCGGGTACTGATACAGACCGGAAGCATCCGGCGTCCAGACGAACTTGCGGCTCACCTGCTCGTCCGGGCGACGCACCTCGACGCTGACCGGCTGCGGCTTGACCGGGTTGCCGTCGCGGTCGCGCAGCAAGGCATTGAGCAGCACGGTTTCGCCGGGGCGATACAGATCACGGGGGCCAAATACAAAGAACTGCAACGGATGCGCCTGCGGGCCGCCGATATCGAATTCGGCCAGATCCAGCGCCGCCGTGTTCAAGCGCAACAGGCTGGTCTGGTCGCCCTGGCGCGCCAGCAGCACTTCGGCCTTGGGTGGCAAGGCCAGCTCGGCATGCCCGTCCTTGCCCGTCTTGCCCTGGCCAAGCATCTTGCCCTTGCCATCAAGCAACTCGAGATCGATGCCGCTCAGTGCACTGCCACCTTCCAGGGCCTGTGTGAACACATCCAGGCGCTTTTGGTAGCGATGCACCGAAAGGCCGATATCGCTGAGGGTAAACAAGGTGGCTGGGGTCGAATAGTTGTAACTGCCGGAGGCGGTCATCACCGCCAGATAAACTCCCGGCTGCTGCAAGGGCTTGATCCCGGCCGTGGGCAGGATCAGGGTTTCGCGGGTATTGCGCGCCGGGTTCAAGTCAAAACGGCCGCTGTAAACCAGATCGGCCATATTCAGCAGATCCCTGGCTTCGTAGCTTTGCAGGCTGCTGTTGCGCCCCCACTGGCTGAGAAACGCCGGCAGCGACTCGGGTTTGACCCGAAAGAACTCGACATCGACCTTGTCGACGTTCAGCGCGATCACCGGCAGACCTTCGGCCAGGCGCGTGGGCAGCAGGTTGCCACGGCTGGCGAAGCCGACCGTGGGTTGCAGGTCGCGGGTTTCCAGGCGACTGACGTATTCGGCGGCGAGCTTGGCATCGTTGACGGCGCGCAGGCCGGGGTCGACGGTAAGGATCAGCTTGCGCTGCGGCTCAAGGTGGCGCAAGCGCAACTCCATCAGGTTGTCCGACAGCTCCCAGGCGCCATCGACCTTGCCGGCCTTGGCGTCCACCAGATGCAGTTTGTCGGCAAAGTTCTGCTGCGGGTCCAGGGGCACCGAGAAACTCACGGACAAGGTACTGGCCCCGTCCAGCTGCACTTCAGAGACGTCTACCACACTCAACTCGCGCCCGGCATAACGCCCGGCCAGCACTTTGACGTCCTGTACCGGTTTAGCCGGCTGGCTCGTGGCCACCTGTGGCGTGGCGGGTTTGTCGACGCTGGAAGAATCACAAGCGCTCAGCAGCGCCAGCGTGCAGGCCAAAAGCAGTCCTTTGTTCAGCATGGTGTACTCGTTTACCGGGCAGTTAAGGGTTGACTATATAACAGCTGGATGAAGATCAAGAGCCCCTCACCCTAGCCCTCTCCCGAAGGGAGAGGGGACAAAAGCGCAGATCAGCCCCCTCGCCCTCCGGGAGAGGGTTGGGGTGAGGGCAGGCTTTGCGGCTACAATCGCGCTCCCCCAAGGAGCCTGCATGTCATCTTCCCTGTTAGCCGACTGGCGCGACCGTCCTACCCATCGCCGGGTGTGGGCGCTGGCGGCCCCCATGATCCTGTCCAATATCTCCGTGCCGCTGGTAGCGTTGGTCGACAGTACTGTCATCGGCCATTTGCCCCACGCCCATCAACTGGGCGCCGTCGCCGTGGGCGCCAGCCTGTATATCTTCCTGGCCTGGATGATGGGTTTTCTGCGCATGGGCACCACCGGCTTCGCCGCGCAGGCCGCCGGACGCGGTGATGGCGCCGCGCTGCGGCAAATCCTGCTGCAGGGCCTGTTGCTCAGCGTGCTGTTGTCGATGCTGCTGGGGGCCATTGCGATTCCTTTTAGCGGCGTGGCCCTGAGCCTGATGCAGCCCTCCACCGAACTGCACGCGCTGACTCTGGAGTTCTTCCACACACGGCTGTTTGGCCTGCCCGCCGCACTGGCCAGTTATGCACTGGTAGGCTGGTTTTTGGGCACGCAAAACGCCCGCGCACCGCTGGCGATCCTGCTGACGACCAATCTGGTGAATATCGCGCTGAACCTGTGGTTCGTCCTCGGGCTGGACTGGGGGGTGGCAGGCTCGGCCCGGGCTTCGGTGATTGCCGAATGGAGCGGCGCCCTGCTCGGCCTGTGGCTGACCCGCGGTGCCCTGCGTCGATATCCGGGCAAGGTAGTGTGGGCCGCCCTGGGCATGTGGCACAACTGGAAGCCGTTACTGGGGGTCAATCGCGATATTTTTATCCGCAGCCTGATGCTGCAACTGGTGTTTTTCTCCATCACCCTGCAAGGCGCCCGCCTGGGCGATGCCACCGTGGCTGCCAATGCGCTATTGCTCAATGGCCTGCTGCTGGCTGCCCATGCCCTGGACGGTCTGGCCCACGCCGTCGAGGCACTGTGCGGACACGCTATTGGCGCCCGCGACCGTGAGGCGTTGCGCCGCTCGATGGTGGTGGCCTGCGGCTGGTCACTATTGGCCAGCCTGGGTTTTGCGCTGCTGTTTATGTTCGGCGGGCATCTGTTTGTGCAAATGCAGACCGATATTCCCGTTGTGCGCGAAACCGCTTTCCAGTACTTGCCCTATCTGGCCCTGCTGCCGCTGATTGCAGTATGGAGCTACCTGCTTGACGGGCTGTTTATCGGTGCTACCCGCGCTCGTGAAATGCGCAATGCCATGGTCATCAGCGTGGTCATCGCCTTCCCCGCCGCCTGGGTCCTGCACGGCTATGGCAACCACGGGCTGTGGATAAGTTTCCTGCTGTTTATGGTGCTGCGCAGCCTGACCCTGGGCGTGTACGCATGGCGAATGCAACGCAAGAACCAGTGGTTCGGCGCCTGACACTGAGGCGAAAAAAAACGCCGGCCCGTGCAAAGCACAGGCCGGCGTTTTTCGGTCAGCTCTGAAGCCCGTGGGGATCAGTGGCTCGACAGGTACGACGAGCGGGTCAGGCCCAGGCGCAATGCGTCGAGGTACTGGGTACGCTCCTTGGCACTGATACTGGCGCTGGCCACTTTGTCGCGGTAGTGGTTCATCAGCTCTTCAGGCGACAAGTGCACGTAGCGCAGCATGTCTTCGATGGTGTCATGGGTCTCGATACCGGCGTGGTACACGCTGCCGTCTTCGTTCTGGTAGATGTTCACCGAGTCGGTGTCACCGAACAGGTTGTGCATGTCACCGAGGATTTCCTGGTAAGCGCCCACCAGGAAGATCCCCAGCAGGTAGTCTTCACCTTCGTTCAGCCCGTGCACCGGCAGGCTGGTTTCGATGCTCTGCTCGTCGACGTATTGCTTGATCTTGCCGTCGGAGTCACAGGTCAGGTCTTGCAGCACGGCGCGACGCAGCGGCTCTTCGTTGAGACGATGCAGCGGCAGGATCGGCAGTACCTGGCCAATCGCCCAGGTGTCCGGCAGGCTCTGGAACACCGAGAAGTTGCAGATGTACTTGTCGGCCAGCTTGTCGTTGAGCTCGTCCAGCACCTGACGGTGGGAACGCTGACGCGCTTTCAGCGAGTTGTGCAGGCGACGGCACACCGCGAAGTAGCACTGCTCGGCCAGGGCCTTTTCCGCCAGGGTGATTTTGCCATCAGCGTACTGGGCAGCGATATCGCTCATGTAGTGCGTGGCGCGCCAGTAGGTTTCGGTGACCATCTCAATGTCGGTCGGCCCCAGCAGGTCCACCAGCCATTGCACGGTTTCCGGCAGGCTTTCCTTGTTTTCGATCACCGGCACGTCGTCGTTGTGTTTCTCGACGTCGGTCACCTGCACCACCAGCATGGCGTGGTGGGCGGTCAGCGAGCGGCCGCTTTCCGAGAAGATGTGCGGGTGCGGCAGGCTCTGCGCATCGCAGAACTCTTTGAGCATACCCACAACCACACCGGCGTAATCGTCCATGTCGTAGTTGATCGAACTGGCATTGCGCGAGTGGGTACCGTCGTAATCCACACCCAGGCCGCCGCCCACGTCGATATGGTCAACCGGCAGGCCGAGGTTGCGCAGTTCGCCGTAATAGCGGATCGCTTCCTTGAAACCGTGCTGGTAGTCCGCCAGGTTGGCGATCTGCGAGCCCATATGGAAGTGCAGCAGGCGGATGCCTTGGTCCAGACCGGCCGCACGGAAGCGCTCAACCACCGACAGCAATTGCGCAGCAGAAAGGCCGAACTTGGATTTTTCACCGCCGGTGTCGGCCCACTTGCTCGACGCCAGGGACGACAGGCGCACGCGCAGGCCAACCTGTGGCTTGACCTTGAGCGAGGCCGCTTCTTCGATCACCAGGTCTACTTCGGATTCTTTCTCGATCACGATAAAGACGTTGTGACCCAGCTTCTGGCCCATCAGCGCCAGGCGGATGAACTCACGGTCCTTGTAACCATTGCAGACGATGGTGCCGCCCTTGGGCGCCAGGGCCAGCACGGCCAGCAGCTCGGGCTTGGAGCCGGCTTCAAGACCGATCGACACGTTCTTGGTAGCGATGATGTTTTCGATCACCGCTTCCTGCTGGTTAACCTTGATCGGGTACAGCGCGGTGTATTCGCTCTGGTATTCCAGGCGCGCGATGTTGGCATCGAATGCGCCGGTCAGCTGGCGTACACGGTCTTGCAGGATATCCGGGAAACGCACCAGCAACGGCAAGGACAAACCGCTGGTCTTGCGCAGCTCGTCGACCTGCTCGTACAAATCGATGGGCGAGCTGTTCGGGCCGTTCGGACGGACTTCTACGCGACCGGCTTCATTGATCGCGAAATACCCGGCCCCCCAATGGCGAATCCCGTAAACACTGCGGCTGTCCGCAACTGTCCATTGGCTGCCATCGTCTTTGCGTGTGCGTCGTACGGACATCGAAGTCCCCTATAAATAAGTCAAATAGCCCAGCCTGAAAGCAGGCTGGCGCAGTCTAAAGTGTGAACGTGACGATTAGTCAGACCCTGACAATAGCGCCGAGTTTAGAAACCGGTGATAACAGGCTCTGTGAAAACCATGGCGAGCACGCTCTGACCAGCCTTCGAGGGGCGCCAGAACGGCTGTGCGGTGGCTTTCACAGAGGCTGCTAACCGCCCGACTTCTTGGCTTTGAAACCGTGCTTGACCAGCTCGGCCAGCAGCAGCTCGACGTGGTCGCCCTGGATCTCGATGATGCCGTCTTTCAACGCGCCACCGGTGCCGCAGCGTTTTTTCAACGTCGTGGCCAGTTCCTTGAGTGCGTCTTCAGCCAACGGCACGCCGGTGATGGTGGTCACCGTCTTGCCGCCACGGCCTTTGCTTTCGCGGCGCACACGGGCGATGCCATCACCTTCGGGGATCAGGGTTTGTTTGCAGGTACAGGCATCCACCGGCTGACGGCAGTCCGGACAGTGACGACCTGCGTCGGTGGAAAATACCAGGCCACCCAGGGCGGCGAAGGATGCGGCTTTTTTGGCCACCGGCAATCCTCATTCGGAGGACAAATAATTGGCCGGTGCCTGGCGCTGTTGCGCCAGGGTGTACCGACCGCGAAGCCCCACTCTGGCAGGGGCAGCGCAACTCAGGAGGGAAAACCGCCTGAGCCTGAAAAAGGTCGCGCAGTGTAACGACAAAATCGCTGCATCCCAATAGCCAATCGGCGGCATTTTTTAAAGCGCCAGCCACGAACTTGTGGGAGCGGGCTTGCTCGCGATGGGATCGCAGCGGTGCAACTGAAAAACCGGGTCGACTGAATCGCGAGCAAGCCCGCTCCCACAGGGGGAATCAACGTCAGCCCTGGGTCATATAACGCTTGAGCGCATCCAGTGAGTCAGGGCAGTAGTCCAGTTGCGTACTCAGGCGCAATGCTTCGGCCACCGGCATAAAGCACGCTTGCTGCACTTCCTCGGGCTGCACCTGCAACGGGCCGTCCCACACCGCTGAAAACACTGCGCACCACAGATGGTTTTGCGGAGCCTCGAAGTAAAAGCGCTCATGGGCCGTCAGCGCCACACCACTCACACCCAGTTCTTCGGCCAACTCACGGGCCGCCGATTCGGCGTAGGTTTCATTCACCCCGACCATGCCGCCCGCTGCCACATCCCAGAACCCCGGGTACAGCGCTTTGCTCAGGGTGCGTTGATGCACGCACAGCTCCCCGGCAGAGTTGAACAGCAAAATGAACGTACCCCGCCCGATCAGGCCGCGCTCGCGCAATTCATGACGGGGCAGGCCGCCCAGCAGGCGATCATCGCGATCCACCCAGGCAACTTGCTCGACATCAGAGGCCGCACGGTGTGCGGCCTCCAAGGCTGAAATGGCCATTGCTTAGCCTTGCGACAACAATTGACGCAAGTCCATGACCGCCGCGTTGGCGCGGGAAATATAGTTGGCCATGACCAGCGAATGGTTGGCCAGCACGCCATAGCCGCTGCCATTGAGGATCATCGGGCTCCAGACCGGTTCTTGCGCCGCTTCCAGCTCGCGAATGATCTGGCGCACGCTGACCGTGGCGTTCTTTTTCGCCAGCACATCGGCAAAGTCGACCTCAATGGCACGCAGCAAGTGTGACAGCGCCCAGGCCTGACCACGGGCTTCATAGAACACGTTGTCGATCTGCATCCACGGGGTTTCTACCACTTCTTCATCCACCACCGGCACCTGACCCGGTTGCAGGCTTTCGGTTTTCAGCGCGCTGTTGAGCTTGACCCGACCCACGCTGGCCGACAGGCGTTGCGACAGGGAGCCCAGACGGGTGCCGACATCACCCAACCAGTTGTTGAGGTTGTCGGCGCGGGCATAGAACAGGGCGTTTTTCTGATTCGGGTCAGACAGGCGTGCCTGATAACGGCTCAGGGAATTGATGCCTTCCTGGTATTCGGATTCGCTGGACGGCAGCATCCAGCTTTTGTTGTCAAAGTTGAAACGCGGTTCGGCCTTGGCCAGATCGGCATCTTCCGCAGACTGCGACTGTGAACGGGCGAAGTCTTTGCGCAGGGCGCGGGTCAGGTCGCGCACCTGCACCAGAACGCCGTATTCCCAGCTAGGGATGTTGTCCAGAAAAATGCCCGGTGGAAAACGGTCATTGGACAGGTAACCGCCCGGCTTGCTCAGCAATGTGCCGGCCACGGTCTTGAGGGTTTCGACGGTGGTGAAGCCAGGCACCATCTGCTTGCCTTCTTTTTCGGCCGCCAATTGCGCGTTTTGCTGCACCGGGAACAGATCCGGCTCCTGGCTCCAGTACCAGCCCAGACCCAGGTTCACCAGCACAAAAATCCCTACCAGCACCGCGATGGAACGGCTCAGCAGGATGCTCTTGAAATAGCCACGCGACTGTATTTTGGGCTCTTTGACCGATTCGCGGGCTGTGCCCTCACGTTTTTTCCAGTCCAGCATGGCTATATCCTTTCATATGCTTGATTCAACGGTTCGACCACAACCCTAACCCATCGTGCCTTGCATGCACGCTTTTTATCTCAGGGGGCCACTACGCCCGGCACTATAGAACAAGCGCACAGGTGATGGGCAATATGGCTGCCCGACAGTTAATTTCAAGGAGAAACTCGTAGATTTGCAATGAGCTGCTAGCATAGAGCCATCATTCGATTTCAGCATGCCTCCCTACCCAGCAGCCAGGTTATGACCGAGCAAGAAGATCCCAGTCGCGAGCGTCTGAAAAACCACTTTGCCCAGCGTGTCACCCACCAGGCCCGCCAGATCCTTGAGATCTGGCAACGTCTGCAGGCCAATGAGTGGTCGCCTGCCGGCCTGGCCGAGCTCGACGACGCCAATTTGCGCCTGCTGCGCTTTGCCGAGCGCTTCGAGCAACCGGAGCATACCGCGCTGGCGCGGGCCATCGGCCTGGCGCTGCAGGACATGGCCGCCAACCAGAGCCGCCTGAGCAGCTCGATCATCACCGAACTCAATCGCCTTATGCAGCGCCTGTCACGCACCGGCCTGCGTCAGGGCGACTTGATGGGAAATATCAACCTGCCACCGCTGCGCAAGCCGGTGTATATCCTGCTGCAAGACCTGTCGCGCGCCGACCGACTAGCCAGGCAGCTGGAGTTTTTCGAGCTCAGCGCCCAGGCGATCAGCAGCCCGGCAGCATTTCGTCAGGCCATGGCCGAGCGTCATCCGGCCGCCATTGTGATGGACGTGGACTTTGCCAGCCCCGGTTTTGGCCTTGAACTGGCCGCCCAGGCCCAAGCCGGTCTTGAGCAAAAATTGCCGCTGCTGTTTTTCAGCCTGCATGAAACCGACACCCCGACCCGCCTTGCAGCGGTGCGCGCAGGCGGGCAGGCGTTTTTGACCGGCACCCTGGAAGCCTCCAGCCTGATGGAGAAAATCGAGGTGCTGACCTGTGTCGCCCAATATGAGCCCTACAAAGTGCTGATCATTGACGACTCCCGGGCCCAGGCGCTGCACACCGAGCGCCTGCTCAACAGCGCAGGCATTGTTACCCGCACCCTGATCGATCCGATCCAGGCGATGGCCGAGCTGGCAGACTTCCAGCCAGACCTGATCATCCTCGACATGTACATGCCCTCCTGCACTGGCACCGAGTTGGCCAAGGTCATCCGCCACAACGACCGCTACGTCAGCGTGCCAATCATTTATCTGTCGGCCGAAGACGATATGGACAAGCAGCTTGATGCCATGAGCGAGGGCGGCGATGACTTCCTGACCAAGCCAATCCAGCCGCGCCATCTGATCACCACCGTACGCAACCGTGCCGTGCGCGCCCGCCATCTCAAGGCGCGGATGGTGCGCGACAGCCTGACCGGGTTGTACAACCACACCCATATCCTGCAACTGCTCGAAGACTGCACCTTTCGCGCCCGCCGCGAGAACCGCCCCTTGAGCTTTGCCATGCTCGACCTCGATCACTTCAAGCACGTCAACGATGGCTACGGCCACCCCATGGGCGACCGGGTGATCAAGAGCCTGGCGCTGTTTCTCAAGCAGCGCCTGCGCAAAAGCGATTTTATTGGCCGCTACGGCGGCGAGGAATTCGCGATTGTGATGCCTGACACCGATCAAGAGTCGGCCTATAAGGTGCTCAATCAGATTCGCCAGCGCTTTGCCGAAATCCACTACCCGGCCCAGCCCGCAGACCTGTCGTGCTCCTTCAGCGCAGGCGTGGTACAGATGCAGGGCGAAGCCGACAGCCTGCAAATGGCCTCCCAGGCCGATGAGGCGCTGTACCGCGCCAAGAACAATGGGCGCAATCAGGTACAACCCTTTCACCAGACAAGGCCAATTGCCACTATTTGCCCCTGATCCCGAGTTTTCGTCACAACGCTGTAACTTAAGTGCAATAACTTTTGCCGCTTCTGACTGTGTAGTAGGCAAAATCCCACATGCGCCTCAAGCTGCTAACCAACCTCAACACGCTATTGCTGGTCGCCGTGTGCCTCGCGCTGGGTGCAACCTTGTGGTGGTCACAACAGGCCCTGGAACGCCCATTTTTGCTGATGGAACGCTACTTGAGCCTTTCGCAGCAGTTCCACAACACAGTGGCACGCAATATCGAGGACTACCTGGCCAGCGGTGACGCCCTGCGCCTTAGTGATGCCAACAGCGCCCTCGACACTCTCAAGAACGAACTCACTCCTTTGCCGCCCGCACTGGCCGATGCACTGCGCCCCAGCCTGGAAAACCTCAGCACCTACAGCAATTCCGAACTGCTGGCCGCTGGCAAACTGGCCGGCGACCCCCAAGCCTTACTGCTACAGGCCGAACGCGAGCTGAGCGCCGGCCTGGAACAACTCGGCCAATATGCCAGTGACGCCACTTCCAACGAGGCCCGCGCTTATCTGCCCCTGCTGTTCACGGCCTCGCAACACCTGGCCAAGCTGTCCCTCGCCCGCGAAAAACTGGTCAGTAGCGGACGCAGTGAACTGGCCGGCGATGTGGAACGTGAGCTGGACAGCATTGAGCTCCAGGCCAGGCAAATCGACGCCCTGCCCCTGCTGGGCGTGAGCAGTAAAAGTGCCTCGGGCACCGACGATTTTGCCGCGATGATGGGCCTTGATCCCACCGAAACAACCCAAGCCGAAGATGCAGGAATTGCTCTCAAGCGCGAACTTAACAGCCTGCTAAGCCGCTACCCCGCAGAACTCAAGCGCACCCGGGACCAGATCGAACAACGCAGCCAGCTCAGCGCCGCCACCCACCTCAAGCTCAACGCCGTACAGCAGGCCATTGCCGGGCTGGAGCCCGTTGTGCGCGCCGAACACGGGCAAATCCAGAATGAAGTGCGGCTGATCCAGGGCCTGATGATTGGCCTTATCCTGTTGATCGCACTCCTGATCGACACCTTGCAGCGCAAACTGGCGCGGGTACTGACCTACCTTGCACCGCTGCTGTCGACCTGGGCCGAAGGTGATTTCAGCCGCGACATTCAATTGGGTAAAACCAACCGGGAATTGCGTGATATCGAGGCGTCACTAAACCGCCTGCGCAGCTATCTGGTGAACCTGGTGGGCACCTTGCGCCTGAATGCCGAGCAAGTGGCCGGCAGCAGCCGGACCCTGGCCGAGCTGAGCTCCGGACTGCATAGCGGCGCCGAGCGCCAGGCCGGCGATAGCGCACAAATCCGCGACGCGCTGGGTGAGCT
>NZ_WIWL01000241.1:0-15125 GCF_009600105.1 Pseudomonas sp. FSL R10-0056 | reverse complement strand
GATGGGCAGCGGCCGCCAGTTGCCCGCCGATGAACGCGCCGCACGCCAGCAGCGGGTCATCCAGGCCGCCCGGCACTTCGTCGAGGACCAGAACAGCCTGCACCCGCTCAACCCGGTCTGGGACCAGCAGTTTCTCGACACGCTGGAGCAGGGCCGCTTGAACGACCTCGATGCACTGGGCAATGACGCGCTGTCGGCGCTCGCCGGTAAATCGACCCACGAGGTGAAAACCTGGGTCGCCGCATTCGCCGCATTGTCCGCCTTTGGCCCCTACCAAACCGAAGGCCGCTACTACCGCCCGATTCCCGAATGGATTGCAGGCTTCGGCGCCCTTGGCGCGCAGCCGCTGACCCACCCCCTTTGAATTCAAGGATCACTGCCATGACTGCCACTGCCAGCGTATTCACTGAAGCCTCGACCAGCCGCTTTGCCCGTATCAAGGAAGGCGACCTGGACCTGCAATTGCACTACAACGACGTCGGCCAGGGTGCCGAGACCGTGGTCATGCTCCACGGCTCCGGGCCCGGCGCCAGCGGCTGGGCCAACTTCAACCGCAACATCGAACCGCTGGTGACTGCCGGTTACCGGGTGATCCTGCTCGATTGCCCGGGCTGGAGCAAAAGCGACCCGGTGGTGAGCGAAGGCTCACGCTCCAACCTCAATGCGTCGGCGCTCAAGGGCCTGCTCGATGTGCTGGACCTTGACCGCGTGCACATCATCGGCAACTCGATGGGCGCCCACAGCACCGTGGCCTTCGCTCTGGAAAACCCCGGGCGCATCGGCAAACTGATCCTCATGGGCGGCGGCACCGGCGGCCCGAGCGCATTTGTGCCCCAGCCCACCGAAGGCATCAAGCTGATCGGTGCGCTGTACCGCGAGCCGACCATCGAGAACCTGAAAAAGATGATGAGCGTCTTCGTTTTCGACACCAGCAGCCTGACCGAAGAACTGTTCCAGACCCGTCTGGATAACCTTCTGGCGCGCCGCGACCACCTGGAAAACTTCGTAAAAAGCAGCACCATCAATCCCAAACAGTTTCCCGACTTCAGCCATCGCCTGCACGAAATCAGCGCCGAAACCCTGCTGGTCTGGGGGCGCGAAGACCGCTTTGTGCCGATGGATACCGGCTTGCGCCTGCTGGCAGGGCTGCCCAACGCGCAGCTGCACGTGTTCAACCGCTGCGGCCACTGGGCGCAATGGGAACACGCCGACACCTTCAACCGCATGGTGCTGGACTTCCTGACCCACTGATAACCGAGACCGCCATGAACCCGACTCCCGAAACACTGGCCCAACTGGCCGCCGACCTGCGCCACGCCGAAACCCACAGCAGTGCCATCGCCCCCCTGCGCGAGCTGATCGGTGAGGACAACGCGACAGCCGCCTACACCATCCAGCAGATCAATGTCGCCCACGGCGTCGCCAATGGACGCCGGGTGGTGGGCCGAAAAATCGGCCTGACCAACCCCAAGGTGCAAGCGCAGCTGGGCGTGGACCAACCGGACTTCGGCACTCTGTTCGCCGACATGTGCTACGGCGACAACCAGACCGTACCCATCGATCGCGTGTTGCAGCCCAAGATCGAGGCTGAAATCGCCTTGATCCTCAAACATGACCTGCCCCACTCCGACACCACCTTCGACGAGGTCATGGCCGCCACCGGCTGGGTGATGCCGGCTCTGGAAATCGTCGGCAGCCGCGTGCAGCAGTGGAACATCCGCTTTGTCGACACGGTGGCCGATAACGCCTCCAGCGGCTGCTACGTACTCGGCGGCCCGGCCCGCAGCCTTGATGGGCTGGACTTGCGCAATGCGGGCATGTGCATGACCCGCAATGGTGAAGAAGTTTCCAGTGGCAGCGGCGCGCAATGCCTGGGCCATCCGCTCAATGCGGCCGTATGGCTGGCTTGCACCATGGCGCGCCTGGGCAATCCGCTGCAAGCGGGCGACATCATCCTGACCGGCGCACTGGGGCCGATGGTGGCCGTGGCCGCCGGTGATCGTTTCGAAGCGCATATCGAAGGCATCGGCAGTGTCGGTGTGGACTTCTCGCAACACGGCAGCGCCGAGTAATCGGCGACTTGCGTGCAACTGAGGCAACAATAATGAACAAGAAACTCAAGGTCGCCATCATCGGCTCCGGCAATATCGGCACCGACCTGATGATTAAAATCCTGCGCAATGCCCGGCACCTGGAAATGGGCGCAATGGTTGGCATCGACCCGGCCTCCGACGGTCTGGCCCGTGCTGCGCGCATGGGTGTTGCAATCACCCACGAAGGCGTTGAAGGCCTTACGCGCATGGACGTGTTCAAGGACATCGACTTCGTGTTCGATGCCACATCGGCCGGTGCCCATGTCAAGAACGACGCTTTTCTGCGCGCGATCAAACCCGGCATCCGCCTGATTGACCTCACCCCGGCGGCCATCGGCCCGTACTGTGTACCGGTGGTCAATCTGGAGCAGAACCTGGACCAGTTGAACGTCAACATGGTGACCTGCGGCGGCCAGGCAACCATTCCGATGGTCGCCGCCGTGTCCCGTGTGGCCAAGGTTCATTACGCCGAAATCGTTGCTTCGATTGCCAGTAAATCTGCCGGCCCCGGCACCCGCGCCAATATCGACGAGTTCACCGAAACCACCTCCAGGGCCATCGAAGTGATTGGCGGTGCAACCAAGGGCAAGGCGATCATCGTGATGAACCCTGCCGAGCCGCCGCTGATCATGCGCGATACCGTTTTTGTACTCAGCGAAGCCGCAGACCAGGCACTGGTCGAGGCGTCTGTCGTCGAAATGGCGGCAGCCGTGCAAGCCTATGTGCCGGGCTATCGCCTCAAGCAACGCGTGCAGTTTGACGTAATCCCTGAAGACAGGCCGCTGACCATTCCCGGACTGGGCAGATATTCCGGGCTCAAGACTTCGGTGTTTCTGGAAGTCGAAGGCGCCGCCCACTACCTGCCGGCCTACGCAGGAAATCTCGACATCATGACCTCTGCAGCCTTGGCCACCGCTGAGCGCATGGCGCTGTCGATGCTCAACGTCTGAGGGGAAAACCATGAACGATAAAAAGATCTATATCAGCGACGTCACCCTGCGTGACGGCAGCCATGCCGTGCGCCACCAGTACTCGTTGCAGAACGTGCAGGACATCGCCCGCGCCCTGGACAAGGCCCGCGTCGACGCCATCGAGGTGGCCCACGGCGATGGTCTGCAAGGTTCGAGTTTTAACTACGGTTTCGCCTCCCATACTGATCTGGAATGGATCGAAGCGGCGGCGGACGTGATCAGCCACGCAAAAATCACCACCCTGCTGTTGCCCGGCATCGGCACGGTGCATGACCTCAAGGCTGCGTACAACGCCGGGGCCCGGGTCGTGCGCATTGCCACGCACTGCACCGAAGCCGATGTGTCGAAACAGCACATCGAGTACGCCCGGGAACTGGGCATGGACACTGTCGGCTTTTTGATGATGAGCCACATGATCCCTGCCGATCAGTTGGCGGCCCAGGCCAAACTGATGGAGAGCTACGGCGCGACCTGCGTGTACATGGCCGACTCGGGCGGAGCGATGAACATGCAGGACATTCGCGATCGCTTCCGTGCGTTCAAGGCCGTGCTAAAGCCTGAAACCGAAACCGGCATGCATGCCCACCACAACCTGTCGCTGGGCGTAGCCAACTCGATTACGGCGGTTGAAGAAGGCTGCGACCGGATCGATGCCAGCCTCGCGGGCATGGGGGCCGGGGCCGGCAATGCCCCGCTGGAAGTGTTTATCGCCGCCGCCGAGCGTCTGGGCTGGAACCACGGCACAGACCTTTACACGCTGATGGACGCCGCGGATGACATTGTCCGACCGTTGCAGGATCGCCCGGTGCGGGTCGACCGCGAGACCTTGGCGCTGGGTTATGCCGGGGTGTATTCGAGCTTCTTGCGCCACGCCGAAATCGCTGCGGCCAAGTACGGCCTCAAGACCCTGGACATCCTGGTCGAACTGGGCAAGCGGCGGATGGTGGGCGGCCAGGAAGACATGATCGTCGACGTGGCGCTGGACCTGCTCAAACGCTAAGGCCTTCCTTACCCCCCCCTTGTAGGAGCGGGCTTGCTCGCGATGCAGGCAACGCGGTTTACCTGACGAACCGCATTGATCCAATCGCGAGCAAGCCTGCTCCCACAGAAACAAGGGTTAACGCTGCTTCATCCATAACAACAATAAAACGGGTACAGCCCATGACTTCACTCAATCTGCAAATGGCCCGCACCATCGGCCTGTGTTTTCTCGTTGCCCTCATGGAAGGCCTCGATCTACAGGCCGCAGGGATCGCTGCTCAAGGCATGGCTGCCGCGTTCGAACTGGATAAATTACATATGAGCTGGGTGTTCAGCGCCGGAATTTTCGGCCTGTTGCCCGGTGCGTTCGCCGGTGGGTGGCTGGCTGACCGCATTGGCCGCAAACGGGTGCTGATGGCCTCGGTGGGGCTGTTCGGGGTGTTCTCCCTTGCCACCGCATTGGCCTGGGACATTAACAGCCTGCTGGTCGCACGCTGCCTCACCGGCGTTGGCCTCGGTGCCGCCCTGCCCAACCTGATCGCCCTCACCAGCGAAGTGGCTGGCCCGCGCCTGCGCGGTACGGCGGTAAGCCTCATGTATTGCGGCGTGCCTTTGGGCGCCGCGCTGGCCGCCCTGATCGGCATCGCCGACCTGGCCGGTGGCTGGCAAGTGGTGTTCTACGTCGGTGGCGTGGTGCCGCTGTTGATCGTGCCGCTGCTGGGGCTCTACCTTCCCGAGTCGCAGCAGTTTCGCAACGTTCAGGGCGAGGCGCCCATCGGTGTGGTTCAGGGTTTATTTCGCGAGGGCGCGGCACTGCCGACTACGCTTATCTGGGTTAGCTATTTCTTTACCCTGATGGTGGTCTACATCCTGATCAACTGGCTGCCCAGCCTAGTGATCGGCCAGGGGTTCACCGGGCGCCAGGCCAGCTGGGTGATGCTTGCCCTGCAAATTGGCGCAGCAGCCGGCACCCTGTTTCTGGGCTGGGTCATGGACCGCCTGCCCGCCTGGGCGCTGTCGGCACTGATCTATGTGGGCATCCTGGTGTCACTGACCGCCCTTGGGTTGGCGAGCCATCTGCCGGGCATGCTGGCGGCGGGCTTTATTGCCGGTTTTTTTGCCACCGGAGGTCAATGCGTGCTCTACGCCCTGGCACCGCATTTCTATCGCCCCTCGATACGCGCCACGGGCGTGGGCAGCGCAGTGGCCATCGGTCGCCTCGGTGCCATGAGCGGCCCCTTGGTGGCCGGCAAGATGCTCGCGCTGGGCACCGGCACCGCCGGGGTGATGCTGGCGTCGGCGCCAGGCATCGTGATTGCGGCCGTGGCCATGTTTTACCTATCGGTGCGGCGCAACGCAGCATCACCCGACTGACTACCTGCGCGCCGAAAGGCGCGCAGTGCTCCACCCCCCATAACAATAAAAGTGAACCTGCCATGCTCAAGACTGTTCTTCGGGCGCTCAGCGCCTGCACCTGGGTTTTATCCATGACCACGGCTGTGGCCAGCGGTTTTGTCGATGACAGCCACGCTGACCTGGTGATGCGCAACTATTACTTCGATCGTAACTACGTCAATGCAACCCCGCAGGCTGCGGCCCGAGAGTGGGCACAGGGTTTTATCCTCAACCTGCGTTCGGGCTACACCGAAGGGCCAGTGGGCTTTGGCCTGGACGCGCAAGGCTTGCTCGGTGTGCGCCTGGATTCCTCACGCGCCCGCACCGGTACCGGCCTGCTGCCGTATGACGCCAACACCCGCGAGCCTGCCGATGAGTACTCGGAACTGGGGCTGACCGCCAAGGTTCGCGCCTCGCAAACCGAGCTGCAAGTGGGCACCATCAGCACCTTTTTGCCGATCGCATTCGCCAGCCCTACCCGCCTCCTGCCACAAACGTTTCGCGGGGCCTACCTGAAGTCCCAGGACATCGATCAACTGACGCTGCACGTCGGCTGGCTGGACCGCATCAACCTGCGCGACTCAACCGACTACCAGAAAATGTCTGTCGGCTCGCCCAATGGCCGCTTCAATGGTGCGGCCGAGTCCAACCGCTTTATGTTTATCGGCGGCGACTATGCCTGGTCAGCGCAACTGACTCTCAAGTACTACCACGCCGAACTCGCGCAACTGTACCGCAAGGACTTTTACGGCTTAGTCGATAATCGCAAGCTGGGCCCCGGCAGCCTGAAAAGCGATTTTCGCCTGTTTATCACTGGCGAAGACGGCGCAGCCAAAGCCGGGACGGTGGACAACCGCAATGCCGCACTGATGCTGACCTACAGCCTGGGGGCCCATAAATTCGGCGCCGGTTATATGCACCTGACTGGCAAGACTGGCATGCCGTATCTGTTTGGCACCGAACCGCTGGTGATCACTGAGGGCACCCTCAGTTCCGAGTTCCTCAACCCCAAGGAACGCAGCTGGCAGGTGCGCTATGACTACAACTTTGCCGGGATGGGCGCGCCGGGCCTCAACGGCATGCTGCGCTACGTGAGTGGCGACAATATCGAGCTGGCCAGGTTTGGCGGCTCGAACCTGAGCGAGAGCGAAAAAGACATCGAAGTCTGGTATGTCCTGCAAAGCGGCCCGCTCAAGGATCTGTCGCTGCGCCTGCGCAACGCCTGGTACCGCAACGACTTCACCGCCCAGGCCAGCCACCGCGATGACAACGAGCTGCGTCTCAATATCGATTACACCTGGAAATGGTGGTGACTATTTGCGACCACACATGCGACATGGGCTGGCTGTGCAGGCAGGAGTTTCGCTAAGCTCTGCGGTTTCCCATTGTCCTCAAGCGGTAAGCCCATGATTGAAGTCACCGAGGTGTCCATAGCCCAACTGCGCGCCGCGCTCGAATCCGGCCAGACCACGGCGGTAGAACTGGTACAGGCTTATCTGGCGCGGATCGACGCCTACGACACAGCTGACACCCCCACCGCCCTCAATGCGGTGGTGGTGCGCAACCCCCTGGCAATGACCGAGGCGCAGGCCTCCGACGACCGCCGGGCCAAGGGCCAGGCCCTCGGCCCGCTGGACGGCATCCCCTATACCGCCAAGGACAGTTACCTGGTCAAGGGCCTGACCGCCGCGTCGGGCAGCCCCGCCTTCAAGGACCTGGTGGCGTACCGCGATGCATTCACCATCGAGCGCCTGCGCGGTGCCGGTGCCATCTGCCTGGGCAAGACCAATATGCCGCCCATGGCCAACGGCGGCATGCAGCGCGGGGTCTATGGCCGCGCTGAAAGCCCGTACAACGCCCACTACCTGACGGCACCTTTTGCCTCCGGCTCGTCCAACGGTGCGGGTACGGCCACGGCGGCCAGCTTCTCGGCCTTCGGCCTGGCGGAAGAAACCTGGTCGAGCGGGCGCGGCCCGGCGTCCAACAACGGCCTGTGCGCCTACACCCCTTCACGGGGCGTGATTTCGGTACGTGGCAACTGGCCGCTGACGCCGACCATGGACGTGGTGGTGCCCTTTGCCCGCACCATGGCCGACTTGCTCGAAGTGCTCGATGTGGTCGTCGCTGAAGATACTGATACCCGTGGAGACCTGTGGCGCCTGCAGCCCTGGGTACCGATTCCGAGTGTGGCTTCGGTGCGTCCGGCCTCCTATGCACAACTCAATGCCGGCAGCGAAGCACTGGCCGGCAAACGCTTTGGCGTACCGCGCATGTATATCAATGCCGACCCCGAGGCCGGCACATCCGAAGCACCGGGCATCGGCGGCCCCACCGGGCAACGCATCATCACCCGTGCCTCGGTGATCGACCTGTGGCAAGCCGCGCGCAAGGCCATCGAGGCCCAGGGCGGAGAAGTGATTGAAGTGGACTTCCCGCTGGTCTCCAACTGCGAAGGCGATCGCCCCGGCGCGCCAACCGTGTTCACCCGCGGGCTGGTGTCCAAAGAGTTTATGCATGACGAGCTTTGGGAGTTGTCCGCGTGGGCGTTCGATGATTTCCTGCGCGCCAACGGTGACCCTAAACTCAACCGGTTGGCCGACGTCGATGGGCCGCTGATTTTCCCTCACGACCCGGGCACCCTGCCCAACCGTGAAGACGAACTGGCGGCAGGCATGGACGAATACGTGCGCATGGCCCAGCGCGGGATTACCCCGTGGGATCAGATCAGTAGCGTGCCAGACGGTCTGCGCGGCCTTGAAAAAACCCGGCGCATCGACCTGGAAGACTGGATGGACCGCCTGGGACTGGATGCCGTGCTGTTCCCGACCGTGGCCGATGTGGCCCCGGCAGATGCGGATGTGAACCCGGCGTCGGCGGATATCGCCTGGAGCAACGGCGTCTGGGTGGCCAACGGCAACCTGGCCATCCGCCATCTGGGCGTACCGACCGTGACCGTGCCCATGGGCGTGATGGCCGACATCGGCATGCCGGTGGGGCTGACGTTTGCCGGTCGCGCCTATGACGATTCGGCGTTGCTGCGCTTTGCTTCGGCATTTGAGGCAACCGGCAGCAAACGCATGATCCCGCCGCGTACACCAGCGTTGAGGTGATGGCATGGGCGGGATCTGTGAGCAGCGCCGCTCATAGGTCCCGCCCTCACACCGGGTGGTAAAAACACCCCGCAATTCCTGTGGGAGCGAGCCTGCTCGCGAAGACATCCCTGCGGTTTACCCGAAAGACCGCGTCGCCTGCATCGCGAGCAGGCTCGCTCCCACATAACCCGCCCTGTACACACCTGCAACCACCCGCTCCTGATCGACTCTCCAGACTCCAGCAAATTTTCTCCCCTGCCAGCCCCCGGTCACAATCGACAACATCACTGCATTTTTAGTTGTATACAATAATAACCAATTCTGGTTACATCATTGCACGCCTACGACTCCGGCAATCGCCGCTGCGTATTGCGATGGTCAAACACCATGCAGCTTGCACAGCCGCTTCAATTCAACGCGCCTTACCGGCGCATGTCATCGCGTATTCACTGCGCCCATGGGTGTGCCAGTGAACCGACCGCCCCTGCCCAGCCATGCTGCATCCGGCTGCCAGGGCTTGGCTCAAGCCGAAAACCGATGCCTGCAACCGCATCACGTTGAAAGCAAACTCCAAACGGAAGAGGAATACCCATGGCAAAGACTTTACTGGTCAAGAACGCAGAACTGCTGGTCACAATGGATGGTGAACGCAGGGAAATCCGGCGCGGCGGCCTGTTTATCGAAGACAACCTGATCAAGCAGGTCGGCCCCAGCGAATCCCTGCCGCAACAGGCCGACGTGATTCTGGACATGACCGGCAAGGTGGTTATCCCGGGCTTGGTCAACACCCACCACCATATGTACCAGAGCCTGACCCGCGTTGTACCGGCAGCCCAGGACGGCGAGTTGTTCAATTGGCTCAACAACCTGTATCCAATCTGGGCGCGACTCACGCCGGAAATGATCGCGGTTTCGACCCAAACAGCAATGGCCGAGCTGATTCTCTCTGGCTGCACCACTTCCAGTGACCATCTGTATATCTACCCCAACGGCTGCAAGCTGGACGACAGCATCCATGCCGCTGCAGAGATAGGCATGCGCTTTCACGCCGCACGCGGGAGCATGAGCGTGGGCCGTAGCCAGGGCGGCTTGCCGCCCGACTCGGTGGTTGAGAAAGAAAGCCATATTCTCAAAGAGTCCCAGCGTCTGATCGAGGACTACCACGACCCCCGCCATGGCTCGATGCTGCGCATGGTCGTGGCGCCCTGCTCGCCCTTCTCGGTCAGCCGCGACCTGATGCGCGAGGCCGCAGTGCTCGCCCGCCAGTACGGGGTCTCACTGCACACCCACCTTGCCGAGAACGTCAGTGACATCGCCTACAGCCGCGAGAAGTTCGGCATGACCCCTGCCGAGTACGCCGAAGACCTGGGCTGGGTCGGCCACGACGTCTGGCACGCCCATTGCGTACAACTCGACCAGCACGGCATCGAGCTGTTCGCCCGCACCGGTACCGGAGTTGCCCACTGCCCGTGCTCGAACATGCGCCTGGCTTCTGGGATCGCGCCGATTCGCAGGATGCGCGACCACGGCGTGCCGGTGGGCTTGGGGGTTGACGGTTCTGCGTCCAACGATGGCGCCAGCATGATTGGTGAAGTACGTCAGGCCCTGCTGTTGCAGCGGGTGGGTTTTGGCCCCGATGCGATGTCCGCCCGCGAGGCGCTGGAAATTGCCACATTGGGGGGCGCCAAGGTGCTTAACCGCAATGATATTGGTGCACTGGCACCGGGCATGGTCGCGGATTTTGTCGCTTTCGACCTTGGCCATCTGGCCTACGCCGGAGCCCATCACGACCCGCTGGCAGCGTTGGGGTTCTGTACCCCGACCCAGGTCCATACCAGCGTGATCAATGGTCGCGTGGTGGTCAGGGATGGCCACCTCACCACCGTCGACCTGCCGCGGGTGCTGGAACGCCACAACCAGTTGGCCCACCAGCTGGTCAGCGGTGAATAACCCCTTCAGGCCGTTGAGTTCCTGACAGGGCTCAACGGATGCAACTGAGAACGTGCTGTTAGACGCATCTAAAATAACAAAAGCGAGCTACTCACCATGACTTCTACCGCTTCCCCTCGTCCAGAAGACGAAAACCTCGGTACTGGCGCCAACCTGGCCTACGGCCTGCAGCACGTCCTGACAATGTATGGGGGCATCATTGCGGTGCCCCTGATCATTGGCCAGGCAGCCGGCCTTTCATCGGCCGACGTTGGCCTGCTGATCGCCGCTTCGCTGTTCGCCGGTGGCCTGGCCACACTGTTGCAGACACTGGGTATCCCTTTCTTTGGCTGTCGCCTGCCGCTGGTGCAGGGGGTGTCCTTCGCCGGTGTCTCCACCATGGTCGCCATCATTGGCGGTGACGGCGCAGGAGGCTTGCCGGTGGTGTTCGGGGCGGTGATCGTGGCTTCCGTGATCGGCTTGCTGATCACACCGCTGTTTTCCAGCATCACCAAGTACTTTCCGCCCCTGGTGACGGGCATCGTCATCACCACCATCGGTCTGACCCTGATGCCGGTCACGGCGCGCTGGGCCATGGGCGGCAACAGTCAGTCACCTGACTTCGGCAGCATGGCCAACATCGGCCTGGCGGCAATCACCCTGGTGCTCGTGCTGCTGCTCAGCAAGCTGGGCAGCGCCAGTATTTCACGCCTGTCGATTCTGCTGGCTATCGTTATCGGCACACTGGTTGCCACGGCCGTGGGCATGACCGACTTCTCCCGGGTGCTGGAAGGCCCGCTGGTCGCACTGCCCGAGGTGCTGCACTTCGGCATGCCCGAGTTCCGCCTCGCAGCCATCCTGTCGATGCTGATCGTGATTATCGTGACCATGGTCGAGACCTCCGCCGATATCCTGGCAGTGGGCGAAATCATCGACACCAAGGTCGACGCCAAACGCCTTGGCAACGGCCTGCGCGCCGACATGATTTCCAGTGCCCTGGCGCCGCTGTTCGGCTCCTTTACCCAGAGCGCCTTTGCACAGAACGTTGGCCTAGTCGCCGTGACCGGTATCAAGAGCCGTTATGTGGTGGCCACCGGCGGCCTGATCCTGGTGACACTGGGGCTGCTGCCGGTGATGGGTCGCCTGGTCGCCGCCGTGCCCACTGCCGTGCTTGGCGGTGCTGGTCTGGTCCTGTTTGGTACCGTCGCCGCCAGCGGCATCCGCACCCTGGCGCAGGTGGACTATCGCAACAACATGAACCTGATCATCGTCGCCACATCGATCGGTTTCGGCATGATCCCCATTGCAGCGCCCAACTTCTACCAGCACTTCCCGACCTGGTTCGAGACCATCTTCCACTCCGGCATCAGCTCGGCCGCAATCATGGCCATCCTGCTCAACCTGCTGTTCAACCATCTGCGGGCCGGCAACTCCGACCAGCAGTCGGTATTCGTCGCCGCCAGCGACCGTATCCTGCGCTCCCGGGATATCAGCTGCCTCAACGATGGCGATGTATTTCGCGATGGCAAGCTGTTCGACTGCAATGGCAAGGAAGTACCCGTGGTGGAGTCGGACGAGCACTACGAACAGTCCCCGCCCTTGCGTAAAAAGAGCTTCGAGCAAGAACACTAACCTGCCTTAAACCCGGCAAAACGGCGCTCAGGCGCCGTTTTGCATACTGCTCCGATTTACGCCGGAACAGGCTTAGCGTTTTACACAAGCAGCCAGCTTGCGAACTTTTCCCTGTTTATCTGTCTATGTGAGTACGCGTATCTGCGCGACAAGCGCGAGCTCCAGGCGTCAGTCAGCAGATGGCGACACATTCGAATGATATTCAGAGGTTATCTTCGCTCATGAAATTCCACGCCCCACGGATGGTGCTTTTGAGCCTGTTCGCGTTTGCGGCAATGGGCTCGGCATCAGCTACACCGACAAAGACCCCGCCCGCGGTTTTTGCTACTGAACCTGGAGCCGTTCAGACGACGGCTGCCAATCCCTGGCCAAGGCTGGCCGGTGAACAGACAGCGCCCCTGCTTGCCCGCGACGACCACCACCGGTATGACAACCGCTGGCAAGCTCGCAGAGACGATCGCCGCAGAGAAAACTGGCGTCGCGATCAATGGCGTCGGGAGCAAGCCCGCCGCGAAGCCGAGCGCCGCCGTCATGACCGGGCCATGCACCAGCGCTACGACAACCATCACCGCGACTATCGTCGCTGAAAAAAACGGCTGCCGAGAAAGCAGCTCCTGTACCTTTTTTAGCAGCCGCTCAACGCCGCCTGTGGCCGCTCGCCGGTAAAGAACAGTGGTCGCAGGCGCACGCCCACCGTGTTGCCGATAAACGCTGCCACCAGCCATACCCAGCCATGCAGGCTGCCCGAGGCGATGCCGCTGAAGTACGCGCCAATATTGCAGCCGTAGGCCAGACGCGAGCCATACCCGAGCAGCAGGCCACCAATCACTGCCGCCAGCAGCGAGCGCGGCGGGATTTTCAGGCTGGGAGCAAAACGACCGGCCAGGCCGGCGGCCAACAACGCACCGAGAACGATGCCAATATCCATTACGCTGGTGATGTCTTCCCACACCGGCGCGGCCAGTGCCTTGGCATTGCCCGGCATCTGCCAGAACCCCCAACTGCCAACATCAACCCCCAGTCCGCTTGCCGCCTTGGCGCCCCACAGCGCGAACGCAGAAGTAATACCCCACGGCCGCCCGGCCAGTGCCAGCGTGGCATAGTTCAGCAGCGCCAGACCTATCGCCCCCCAGACCAGAGGCCACGGCCCACGCAAAAAGCGGCGCAGGCCCTGATGTTCACTGGTCACCCCTGCTTCAAGGCTGGCGTGACGGGATTTCTCCAGGCGTACGGTCACTGCGGCGATGATCGCGAACACGGCCAGGCTCAGCAGCAAGGCGGGAACCACCCCGAAGCTTTTAACGATAGAGGTCGCCGGAAACGCAGGCAGGGCAAACCACCAGTCAACATGCTGAGTGGCGATTAATGATCCGCAGATAAAGAACAACAGGGTCACCAGCATGCGCGCATTACCGCCGCCGACAGTGAACAAGGTGCCGGACGCACACCCGCCGCCCAACTGC
Source organism: Pseudomonas sp. FSL R10-0056 (assembly GCF_009600105.1). Lineage (NCBI taxonomy): Bacteria > Pseudomonadati > Pseudomonadota > Gammaproteobacteria > Pseudomonadales > Pseudomonadaceae > Pseudomonas > Pseudomonas sp. FSL R10-0056. The sequence continues at coordinate 1,569 of NZ_WIWL01000241.1, read as the reverse complement.
ATGCCGATGCCGAAAATAAACGCACCGAACACCACCGACACACCGATCGGCGCCACCAGCCCGACGACCGGCTGGCCAAACAGGGTGCCCGCTCCCAGCGCGGGGAAAAACAGCACCACAGCCACGGCCAGCATCACCATTTGCGCGCGCAGGCCTGCACCACGGCGATCATTGATAAAGACTCGCCAGGCCGAGGTAAAACCGAATGCGGCGTGATAAAGGGTCAAGCCCAGCGCCGCGCCGACGATCAGCAACAGCACCTGGCGCGTACCGACATTGTTTTGCAGGAAAACAGCGCCCTGCAGCAACAAGATAAAGGCCAACAGCGGCGCAAGCGGTTTGCGCCCAGGGGTTATGGAAAGAGAACGACTCATGGAAATCCCGATACGTATGATTTGACTGAATTGCGTGGCGGCAAAGTATACCCCAGGCGGGGCTGCGGCCTAACCGTTTGACTTAGTAAGGCGCCAAGATAAACTGCGCCTTATGAATATTTTAGAGAACAAGCACCACATCATGCTGCGTGAACTAGAGAGCGCAGCGCCCGAGGTCAGGGACAGCGTAAAGCTGTGTTTCGAGTTGCTCTCGGCGGCAGCGGCGATCAATCGCGCCTGCGCAACACGGCTGGCCCGCTACAACCTGTCGGAGGGCCGTTTTGTCATCATGCTGACCCTCAAAAACGCGGGAGGCAAGCTCTCCCCTCTGGAACTGGCGACCCGATTGTCGATTACCACGGGAACGGTCACCGGGCTGCTCGATGGTTTGCAGCGCGCCGCGTTGATCAAGCGCAAAACCGACCCGACGGACCGGCGCAAATTGATTATTACGCTGACCGCGCAAGGCAAACGCGTAGTCGATGACGTTTTTGTCGAGCACACCGCCTGGATCAGCGGAATGATCCAGGACTTGCCTCCCGGGCAACGCCAGGCCCTGGCCGAGTCGATCTATTGCCTCTCGGCCAGCCAAGCGCTCGACCTCGCTACAAAAGCTGGTCGATAGCCATTTGAGCAGCAAGGCGTTGCAAGCCAACGACAAGGCGCCGCTGGCGATACTCAAGGACGAGAACGGGCAGAACGTCGATCTGCGCGATTTTCTCGACATGGGGCCGTTGGTACTGGTGTTCTACCGAGGCCTGTGGTGCCCGTTCTGCAATCAGGCCTTGAGTGCATACCAGCAGATGGTCAGTGATCTGACGGCCGCGGGGGCGACGCTGGTTGCCGTCTCGGCGCAGACGCCGCAGTTCACGGGTAAAACCCGTGAAGCGCTGGGGATCACTTACCTGCTGCTCAGTGATATCGGCAACCACCTTGCCCGTCAGTACGGCATTGTTTTCGAGCTTGAGGACGAACTGGATGAAATCTACCGTTCCCTGGGTGCGGACCTCAAGAGCGTCAACGGGTCTGACTCACTGACACTGCCACTGGCCAGTGCATTTGTAATCGACCAGTTTGACCCAAGTAGCGTGCATGCAGGCATCAGCTCATGTGTGCGACACAAAACCTGTGGGAGCGCGGCTTGCCCGCGATGGCATCCATACGGTGAGCCTGCAGACCGCGCCGCCTGCATCGC
>NZ_WIWL01000240.1:0-15831 GCF_009600105.1 Pseudomonas sp. FSL R10-0056 | reverse complement strand
TTGCTGTCCGTAGGCACGGCAGCGGCACTGGGGGCGCTGGATGGCCTGCGCAAGGGGCTGGTGCGCTACAAGGCAGCGGCGTTGATGGCGCTGGTCGGCTCGACCACCTCGCCCATCGGGCTGCACCTTGCCCGGTTGATGCCGGCCAAGGTGCTGGTGTTGATGTTCAGCGCGGTGATGATGTTTGTCTCAGTGCGCATGTTCCTGCAGGCCCGGGCGGATGCCCGCGATGACGGCAGCCTGGGGGTACTGGAAAAAAACTGCATGCTCAACCCTGCAACCGGGCGACTGACCTGGAATGCCCGCTGCAGCATGACCCTGGTATCCATTGGTGCTACCTCGGGGTTGCTGACGGGGTTATTGAGTGTGGGCGGCGGGTTCTTGATCGTGCCGGCATTTCGCAAGTTCAGTGACGTGCGTATCCACGCCGTGGTGTCCACGTCCTTGATGGTGGTGGCGCTGGTATCGCTGGGCACCTTGGGCAATCTGATGAGCCAGGGCGTGAGCCTGTCGAATGAAGGCGTGATATTTATTGGCGCCACCCTGGCCGGAATGATTGCCGGGCGGGTGATTGCCCCGCACGTCTCGGCCCAGTGGCTACAGCAGGGATTCGCGGGGCTGTGTGCGGTGATTGGCGTGCTGATGCTGGCTAAAGTGCTGCTGACAGCTTTCTGATTAACGTTCCTGTGGGAGCGGGGCTTGCTCGCGATGGCATCACCTTGGTCAGCCAGATACACCTTGGCGCCTGAATCGCGAGCAAGCCCGCTCCCACAGGTTTATCAGCAGATCATGCAGATGATCATATCTTTACGGTGCAGCATGGGCCTGACTCCAGGTCCTTTAGGATCGGGCAGTCAGGGCGGTGGTCGCCCTGACAGCTTTCGACCAGATCCTGCAAGGTGTCGCGCAGGCTGCTCAGCTCGGCGATCTTCTGGTTCAACTCATCAATATGCTGGCGCGCCAGTGCCTTCACATCGCCGCTGGCGCGCTGGCGATCCTGCCACAGGGTCAGCAGCTTGCCGACCTCTTCCAGCGAAAACCCCAGGTCCCGCGAGCGTTTGATAAACGCAAGGGTATGCAGGTCGTCATCGCTGTAAAGGCGGTAGCCGCTGTCACTGCGTTGCGCGGGTTTGAGCAGACCGATGGATTCGTAATAACGAATCATCTTGGCGCTCAAGCCGCTGTGTCTGGCGGCCTGGCCGATATTCATGACGCCTCCTTATTCAAGATCCCTGGGCTTCCAGAATTTGAGCAGCAACGCATTGCTGACCACGCTGACACTGGAAAAAGCCATGGCCGCGCCTGCCAGCACAGGGTTCAAAAAGCCGAAAGCAGCCAACGGAATGCCGATCACATTGTAGATAAATGCCCAAAACAGGTTTTGCCGGATTTTGGCGTAGGTCTTGCGGCTGATCTCCAGTGCTGCCGGTACCAACCGCGGGTCGCCGCGCATCAGGGTGATGCCCGCTGCGTGCATGGCCACATCGGTGCCACCGCCCATGGCGATACCGATATCGGCCGCGGCCAGTGCCGGCGCGTCGTTGATACCGTCGCCGACCATAGCCACTACACCGGTTTTTTTCAGTTCGGCCACGGTCGCGGCCTTGTCGGCGGGCAACACTTCGGCGTGAACATCGCTGATCCCCAGGGCCTCGGCCACTACTTTGGCACTGCCGCGGTTGTCGCCGGTCAACAGGTGGCTGCTGATATGACGGGCATTGAGCTGGGCGATGGCTGACTGGGCACCGGGCTTGAGTGTGTCACCAAAGGCGAACAGGCCCAGCACTTGGGGCTGCGGGCTTTGTTCGATCAGCCAGGACAGCGTGCGACCTTCGGTTTCCCAGGCGCTGGCCGATGCGGCGAGCGAGCCCGGATTGAGACCGGTTTCTTCCAGCAGGCGTCGGTTGCCCAGGGCCAGGCGACGGCCTTCCAGGGTGCCGGCAATACCGCGGCCGGTCAGCGACTGGCTGTCGGTAACGTCCGGCACTTTTAAATCACGCGCCGCGCAAGCATCCAGTACGGCCTTGGCCAGCGGGTGTTCGCTGCCCCGCTGCAGGGCACCGGCGGCTTGCAGCAAGTGCGCTTCATCGCCATCGAGTGCGCTGAAGTGAGCAATTTGCGGCGTGCCTGAAGTCAGGGTGCCGGTTTTGTCGAAAACCACGGCACTGACTTCGTGGGCGCGTTCGAGGGCTTCGGCGTCCTTGATCAGAATCCCGTGGCGGGCTGCAACGCCGGTGCCGGCCATGATTGCAGTGGGGGTCGCCAGGCCCAGGGCACAAGGGCAGGCAATTACCAGTACTGCGACAGCATTGATCAATGCTGTTTCAATCGGCGCGCCGTAGAGCCACCAGCCCAGCAGGGTGGCAAGGGCGATCAGCAGCACCACCGGGACAAATACCTGGCTGACCTTGTCCACCAGTTTCTGGATCGGCGCCTTGGCGGACTGCGCGTCCTCTACCAGGCGGATAATGCGCGCCAGTACGGTCTCCGTCCCCAGGGCCATGGTCTTGATAATCAAGCGACCTTCGCCGTTGATGGCGCCGCCGGTGACTTTATCCCCAGGCTGTTTCGGCACCGGCAGGCTTTCGCCACTGATCAGGGCCTCGTCGGCATGGCTTTGGCCTTCGACGACTTCGCCATCCACCGGGAACCGCTCGCCGGGTTTGACCAGCACCAGATCATTGAGACGCAAATCACTGATGGCGACATCCTGTTCCTGGCCGTCGACCATGCGCAAGGCGCGTTCGGGGCGAAGGGCTTCAAGGGCGCGGATGGCGCTGGCAGTCTGGCGCTTGGCACGGCTTTCGAGATATTTGCCCAGCAGCACCAGGGCGATCACAACCGCCGAGGCCTCGAAATACAGATGGGGCATGCTGCCGGGTTCGGCGATGGCCCATTCATACAGGCTCAGGCCATAACCGGCACTGGTGCCGAGGGCGACCAGCAGGTCCATATTGCCGGCGCCGGCCTTGACGGCTTTCCACGCGGCCACATAAAAACGCGCGCCCAGAACAAACTGCACCGGGGTCGCCAATACAAACTGGGCCCAGGCGGGCAGCATCCAATGGATGCCAAAAGGCGCAAGCAGCATCGGCAGCACCAGCGGCAGCGCCAGTACGATAGCCAGGGTCAGCGCCCAGCGTTCACGGTGCAGGCGTTTTTGCTGATCGTCTTCGGTGGTTTTTTCGCTCTGGTGCAGGCTGGCACCATAGCCGGCCTGAGTGACCGCATTGATCAGCAGGCCCGGATCAACCTGGCCGAGCAATTCGACATGGGCCCGCTCGGTGGCGAGGTTGACGCTGACGCTCTTGACCCCGGGCACCTTGGCCAGGGCTTTTTCTACGCGCCCTGCGCACGAGGCGCAGGTCATGCCACTGATATCCAGTTCCAGGCTGTGGGCGGGCACGCTATAGCCTGCCTGTTGCACAGCCTCGACCAGTGCCGGCAGGCTCTCGGCAGGCGCTTCGATACGGGCCTGTTCAGTGGCCAGGTTGACGCTGACCGAACGTACACCGGGCACTTTGGCCAGGGATTTTTCCACACGCCCTGCACAGCTGGCACAGGTCATGCCATCAATCGGCAGATCGAATTGGGTGGGCACGAGCAGTCCTCCTCAAGAAGTTATCTATCCATAGAATCGACCTTGACCCCATGGCAAGGTCAAGGCTTCTTGCTGTTCGTTGTTTGCCGCTCAATATTCCAGTTTGGCGGGCTTGAGGTACATACCCTGTTTACCCAGGGCGATGCGGTATTTGCGCACATCCCCGGCCTTCAGGGTGAACTGCTGCGCGGGCGGCACCAGCATGCCGGGCAGGCAGCCGGGGGCTTGCCCGGGGAGCAGCTTGAGGCGGATATCGACGCTGGCGGGCGGCAGGTTAAAGGCCAGGGCCTGCTCCTGAAACAATCGCCCGGCCAGTTGGTCGTCGATGTACACACCCACTTCGCAGTTGGTCGGCACCTCAAGGCGTTCGCGGGAAATGATCAGCACTCCGTAGTCCTGATCGGCATTTGCCCACAGCGGCACACTGGCAAGACCCAAAAGGCTGACTAGGCTCAAAGCGGTCCAGCGCATGGCTAAGTATCCTGTTATCAAATCGCAAGGCTTGCAGCTTGGCCGAGCACGGGATGGATTGCCAGTCAGCGCGTGAAACAACGGGCTTGACCTTGCCACGATGGCAAGGTCGAAGCTGTAGGCATATCTCAAACAGGAGGCGTAATCATGCAAACGTTCAAGGTAGACGGTATGACCTGTGGTGGCTGTGTCGGCGCGGTGACCCGTGCAGTGCAGACGGTGGATAAAGACGCGAAGGTTGAAGTGGACCTGGCGAGCAAAACCGTCAAGGTGGACAGCAACGTATCACCGTTGCAAATTATCGACGTGATCACCAATGCCGGGTTTGAGGCGCGCACGGCGCACTAAACCTGTATGTAGCAGCTGCCGAGGAACTAGGCTGCGTCCGGCGACGTAGTCGTCGTGAATGCTAAGAGCAAGCTCTGACTGGCGCACCGCAATGTCAGACTTACGACGGCTGCGCCGCCGAACGCAGCCTCGTTCCTCGGCAGCTGCTACGGCGGTGTTGTTTCAGGACGGGTTCAAGGTGATTTATTAGCTAGCTCGCTAACTTAATGTTCAGGGTCGATAACCACAGCTAAACTGTCAGCTTGCGCTAACCGCAGCCTGATCCCTGGATACCTGATGAACCTTCGAACAATCTTGATTCTTGGCGCCCTGAGTGCCTTCGGTCCTTTGGCGATCGACTTTTACCTGCCCGGCTTCCCGGCGATGGCACAAGCCTTTGCAACCGACGAAACCCAGATACAACTGACGCTGGCCGTGTACTTTCTGGGCCTGTCCATCGGTCAGCTGGCCTATGGCCCGGTAGCGGACCGCTTCGGCCGGCGCGTGCCGCTGCTGGTGGGCGTCGGGCTATTCACTGTCGCGTCACTGGCATGCGCCTTTGCGCCGACCCTGGAGTGGCTGATTGGTGCCCGGTTTGTCCAGGCCCTTGGCGGCTGTGCGGGCATGGTCCTTTCGCGGGCAATTGTCAGTGACAAATGCGACGCGGTGCAGTCGGCCAAAGTGTTTTCACAATTGATGCTGGTTATGGGCCTGGCGCCAATCCTGGCGCCGATGTTGGGTGGGTTGCTGGTCAACCTGTATGGCTGGCAATCGATTTTCCTGGTGTTGACGGTGTTCAGCGCATTGGCGGCAACGGCCGTAGCGCTTGGCTTGCCTGAAAGCCTGCCGGCCAACGTGCCACGTCAGCCGCTGTCGGGGGCATTGCGCCAGTACGGGCGGTTGCTCAAGGATCGCGAGTTCCTTGGCCATGCCCTGACGGGGGGGATCGCAATGGCCGGGATGTTTGCCTACATCGCGGGTTCACCTTTCGTATTTATCAAACTCTATGGCGTGCCTGCCGAGCATTACGGCTGGTTGTTCGGCACCAACGCGGCCGGCTTTATCCTGGTGGCGCAGTTGAACGCCCGCCTGCTGGCCAAGCGTGGCCCGGCCTTTTTGCTGTCGCGCATGGTGTGGGTGTATCTGGCGGCAGGTCTGGCCTTGCTGGGCGTCAGCAGTTTGCATACCGAACAACTGTGGCCGCTGCTGGTGCCGCTGTTTATCTGCATTGCCAGCCTGGGCTGCATCATTCCCAATGCCTCGGCCTGCGCCATGAGCGGGCAGGGCGCGCGCGCCGGCAGTGCCTCGGCGATGCTGGGTTGTTTGCAGTTCAGCGTGGCGGCGGGGGCGGCATCACTGGTGGGGGTATTGCACGACGGCAGCGCAATGCCAATGGCGATGGTCATCACCCTGTGCGGGCTTGTGGCAGTGGGCCTGGCAGTGGCGACCCGGCGCCTGTACACCGCACGGATCGCCGCTCGGCAGCCGGTCTGATTCAGCCAGCCAAACGTTCGGGCAGGCGGTGCGGGGCATGCAGGCGCGATTGCAGCTTGTCGACAAAGGCCCGGGCCTCGGCCTCGCTGCGAAAGTTGACGGCTTGCTGGTCGATTTGCACCTGCCATTTGCAGTCGCGGGATCTTGCTAGCGCTTTTATCAGGATTTTCATGACTGGCCTCCTTCGGTTCGCAAAGGAGGCCAGTGTATGCCGAAAAACTTTGATTAAAATGCCCGGAATCAAGTCTCTGACTGACGGTTAAAAAATGACCACATGGGTCCCGTCAGACGTCCTCTCAGAAGCCTTCGAGCACAATCTTGCCCTTGGCCTTGCCGCTTTCCAGCAGTGCATGGGCGCGGCGCAGGTTGGTGGCATTGATGCTGCCAAAGTGCTCGCCGACCGTGGTACGCAGGGTGCCCGCATCGATCAGCCCGGCGACACGATTGAGCAGGAGATGTTGCTCGATCATGTCCGGGGTCTGGAACAGCGAGCGGGTGTACATGAACTCCCAGTGCAGTGACAGGCTCTTGCGTTTGAGTTTGGTGATATCCAGCGCCTTGGGATCATCAATCAGCGCCAGTTTGCCCTGTGGTGCCAGTGCTTCTACCAACTGATCGAGATGCTGGTCAGTCTGGGTCAGGCTGGCAACATGGGTGACGGCGTCGATGCCGTGACGCTTGAGTTCTTCGCTCAGCGGCTGGCTGTGGTCGATAACCAGATCGGCGCCCAGCTCACGGACCCAGGTCTGGGTTTCAGGGCGAGATGCGCTACCAATCACCTTGAGCGCAGTCAGTTGGCTGGCCAGTTGCGTCAGGATTGAACCCACACCACCCGCCGCGCCGACGATCAGCAGGCTTTGTTGCTCGTCGGTCTTGCCCTCGTTGATGCCAAGGCGCTCAAACAACAACTCCCAGGCAGTGATGGCGGTCAACGGCAACGCTGCGGCCTGTGCGAAATCGAGGCTTTTGGGCATATGCCCGACGATGCGTTCATCCACTACATGACGTTCACTGTTGGCCCCGGCACGGGCAATGGAGCCTGCGTAAAAGACCTTGTCGCCGACCTTGAACAAGCTGACTTCACTGCCGACGGCCTTGACCACACCGGCCACATCCCAGCCCAGTACCTTGGCAGTGTCGGCCTCGGGCTGCACGTTCTGGCGCACTTTGGTGTCCACCGGGTTTACGGAAATGGCTTTGACCTCGACCAGCAAATCCCGGGGGCCGGCCACCGGCTCTGGCAACTCGATATCTTGCAGGGCCAGCGGGTCTTGAATCGGTAACGAGTGGTAGTAGGCGACAGCTTTCATGGGACATGTCCTGAAGATGATTAAGAAACTGGCAGTGATAATTGGCTATTTCACCGCGCGATAAAACCGGCTAAAACAGCAGTCTCTTTCAATTTTTTATTGATAATGGTCGGGTGGATTGTGAATGCTGCGTTTCGATGATCTGCAATTGTTCGTTCACGCGGCTGACTTGGGCAGTTTGTCTGCGGCGGCCCGGGTGATGGATATGTCCCCGGCGGTGGCTAGCGCTGCTCTCAAACGGATAGAAGCTCTACTGGGCGCGCGCCTGCTGGCGCGTTCAACCCGAAGTTTGCGTCTGACGGCCGAAGGCGAAGGCTTTCTTGAATATGCGCGTACGGCACTCGCTAGCCTCGATGAGGGGCGACGCTTGTTGGCGCGTGGGCAAGATCAGGTTAGCGGAGTGTTGCAACTGTCGGCACCTTCAGACTTTGGCCGTAATCTGTTGCTGCCCTGGCTGGATGAGTTCCAGCGTGAGCATCCGCAACTCACCGTGCGCCTGTTATTGGGTGACCGGATTGCCGACCTGTTCCGCCAGCCTGTGGATATCGCCTTGCGTTACGGCGAGCCGGAAGACTCCAGCCTGGTGGCACTGCCGGTGGCCCCGGGTAACCGCCGGGTGCTGTGTGCGTCCCCCGACTACCTGGCGCGCAAGGGCGAGCCGCGTCAGCTTGAGCAGTTGCTGCAACACAATTGCCTGTTGTACATGCTCGGCACGCGGGTTCACGACCATTGGCAATTCAATGACGGCAAGCGCGAACTGGGGCTGACGGTAAGCGGCAATCGTTTCAGCGATGATGCCGACGTGGTGCGCTTGTGGGCGGTTGCCGGGCAGGGCATTGCCTACAAGTCGTGGCTGGATGTGGCGGGAGATGTGCAGAGCGGGCGGCTCAAGGTGTTACTGCCGGGGCTGATGTGCGAGCGGGCGCCGCTGAATCTGCTGTGTGGTCACCGGGCGCAATTGAGTAAACCGGTGCGGCTCTTGCGCGACATGCTCAGTGAGCGCTGTGCGATGTTGAGCAAGTTGTACCCGGGGAAACAGTAAAACTGCTGTGGTAGTGACGGTGTTGCAGTTTCAAATGTCTGTGGGAGCGGGCTTGCGCGCGATGCTGACAATCAGGTGTGTCTGCCTGATCGAGTTGATGCCATCGTGGGCAAGCCCGTTCCCACAGGGGAGACCGCGTGTTACGGCTTGACCAACCGCGCATCCAGACCGTTTTGCGCCAGGCGTTTGGCCTGGTCCTGGGTCATGCCCAGATCGGTGTATAGCGCGTGGAAGTTCTCAGTCATATAACCGCCAAAGTAGGCCGGGTCATCAGAGTTGACGGTCACTTTTACGCCACGCTCAAGCATGTCGAGAATGTTGTGTTGCGACATGTGATCAAACACACAGAGTTTGGTGTTGGACAACGGGCATACGGTCAACGGGATCTGCTCGTCGATGATGCGTTGCATCAGACGTTCGTCTTCAATGGCGCGCACGCCATGGTCGATACGCTGGATCTTGAGCAAGTCCAGGGCTTGCCAGATGTACTCCGGCGGGCCTTCTTCACCCGCGTGGGCAACGGTCAGGAAGCCTTCATCACGGGCGCGGTCGAATACGCGCACAAACTTGCTCGGTGGGTGGCCCATTTCTGAACTGTCGAGGCCAACGGCGACAAAGGCATCGCGAAATGGCAGGGCCATATCGAGGGTCTTTTCTGCTTCTTCTTCGCTCAAATGGCGCAGGAAGCTGAGGATCAGGCCGCTGGTGATACCCAGTTGCTGCTCGCCATCTTTAAGTGCGCTGGCAATGCCATTGAGCACGACTTCAAACGGCACGCCACGATCGGTGTGGGTTTGCGGGTCGAAGAAGGGTTCGGTGTGAATGACGTTCTGTTCTTTACAGCGCAACAGGTAGGCCCAGGTCAGGTCGTAGAAGTCCTGGGAGGTACGCAGTACGTCGGCGCCTTTGTAATAAAGATCGAGGAATTCTTGCAGGTTGTTGAAGGCATACGCCTTGCGCAGGGTTTCAACGTCGTTCCAGGGCAGGGCGATCTTGTTGCGCTCGGCCAGCGAAAACAGCAACTCGGGTTCCAGGGAACCCTCCAGATGCATGTGCAGTTCAGCTTTTGGCAGGGCGTTCAGCCAGTCATACATAAAAGGTTTTCTCATCAAATCGGGTACAGATGGCGACATTCTACAGGTCGGAGGGGGCACAATTCCCCCGCCATTTGTCGCAGGCTGCCTACCAGGGAATCGTCTGGCCCTTGTAGTCGATAAAGTGATGGCCGCCTTTTCCGGCAAATGCCTTGACCTGTGCCACCAGGCCACGGGTGCTGGTTTCGACATCAATGTCGGCGCCTTCGCCGCCCATATCGGTTTTTACCCAGCCCGGGTGCATGGACAGCACAGTCGGGTTATTGTCGCCCAGTTCATACAGTACAAAGGTATTGGTCATCGAGTTGAGAGCCGCTTTGCTGGCCTTGTAGAGGGCCATTTCGGGGGCATCAGGTTGAGTGACACTGCCGAGTACTGAGCTCATAAATGCCAGTACGCCACTGTCCTTACGGATCCGGCTGACAAACTCCCGGGCCACATTGATCGGTGCCACGCTGTTGGTGAAAAACAGCTGCCCCACCTCGGCCAGCGTTGCATTGCCCGACAGCTGGTCGTCCGGGCCTTTGACCCCGGCATTGATAAACAGCAGATCGAAGACTTCATTGTGCAAGGTATTGCCCAATGCCTTGATCGCCTGTTGATTGTTCATGTCCAGTTGTTCGATGCGCACCGGCCCCAATGCCTTCAGGGCATCGGCTTTTTGTGGGTGGCGCACAGTGGCGGTTACGTCCCAGCCATCGGCAAGCAACTCCTTGACCAGACCCAGGCCCAGGCCACGTGAAGCTCCGATGATCAGTGCTTTTTTTGCGGTCATGAGTAGCGTCCTCTACAAAGTTGATATGAGTTGGTTAAAAATCGTACAAGTGCTTCAAGCCCCCAGCACACAAGGGCTGTGGCCGCATGTGCTCAGGTTATCCACAGGTGGGTGCACAGTGACTGTGGGCAACTATGGATGTCGGAAAATAGCATTTTTATGGGGCTGGCTCGACAGCGTCACGATGCAGCAGGATCCTGCCGCGGCTAAGGTCCGCTAAAAGCTGTCGCGCGGGAGCAATCTGTTCTTCGACCAGCGCCAGTTGCAGGTCAACGCCATTGGCAGTGAAGGCTTCGCCGGTGATCAGGCCGTTGAGTTCACCCAGGCGCAGTTTGACCAATGCCAGCTCGCTGAAACTGCAAGAGCAACTGAGTGCTATACGGCTGACCAACGGCAGTTTTTCGGCGTTTTGCAGGCATTTGTTAGCGCCACCGCCATAGGCCCGAGCCAGGCCGCCGGTGCCCAGCTGAATGCCGCCATACCAGCGGATAACCAGCACCGCGACCTGATCGCAGTCCTGCGCTTCAATGGCCGAGAGTATCGGGCGGCCCGCGGTGCCGCCAGGTTCGCCATCATCACTGCTGCGGTACTGCCCACCAAGTTTCCACGCCCAGCAATTGTGCGAGGCATTCAGGTCGCTGTGTTGCTCGATAAATTCGAGGGCCTGCTGGGCGCTGGTGATGGGGGCAGCAAAAGTAATAAAGCGGCTTTTACGGATTTCTTCGCGGTACTCGCAAAGCCCCGTGAGGGTCGAAGGCATGTCGGTTCCAGGCTTAGACTGCGGGCGTCAGGCCGCAGCCTTTGAGAATGATACGGATCAGGTTGTCGCAGGCCGCATGCATATCCTGTTTGGTCAGGTGCTTGCGCCCCGTTACGCGGCAAATCTGTGTCGAAAAGTCGGCGTAATGCTGGGTGCTGCCCCATAGCAGGAAAATCAGATGGACCGGGTCGACCGGGTCCATCTTGCCTGCATCTATCCAGGCCTGGAACACAGCTGCACGACCTTGAAACCAAGCTCTGTAGTCTTGTGAGAAATACTCGGTCAGGCAGGCCCCGCCACTGATGATTTCCATCGCAAACACTCGCGAAGCCTGGGGCTGTCGCCGGGAAAACTCCATTTTTGCGCGGATATACTGAGTCAGGGCCTGGGCCGGGTCATCGTCAGCGGTCAAAACGTTGAAGGTACGGTCCCATAGCTCGATGATATTGCTCAGTACTGCGATATACAGGCTTAGCTTGTTGGTGAAGTAATAATGCAGATTGGCCTTTGGCAGCCCGGCACTCAGGGCGATGGCGTTCATGCTGGTGCCTCTGAAGCCGTGACGGGCAAACTCATCTTCGGCGGCCTTGAGAATGGCCTCTTCGTTTTTCTGCCGGATACGGCTGGGAGGCTTGCCGTCATGGGCAGGAACTTCAAGGGTCATGGGCGCTCCGGGCAACCTGTTTGTGTAGCGAAGTTTTTCACGTTAACGCGTCGCTTCCAGGCTCTCAAGGAAACTTTCCAGGACCAGATGCGGGCGCCGGCCTTTACGTGTCACCGATGCCAGGCTCAAATCGTAGAAACGTGTTTTTGCCTTCAGTGCCCGCAAGCGGCCCTGCTGAACCCACAGGCTGGCGTAATGGTCGGGCAGGTAACCGATATAGCGCCCGGTCAAAATCAAAAAGGCCATGCCTTCGCGATCCGACGCGCTGGCGGTGCAATTGAGCGCCTGGTAGTGGGCCTGGATATCCGAGGGCAGGCGAAAGGTGGGGGCAATGGCATCCTGCGCATTCAACCGTGCATCTTCCAATTGCCTGTCGTCGACATAAAACAGCGGATGGCCTACGGCGCAATACAACAGTGAACGCTCACTGTAGAGCGGCTGGTACTCAAGCCCGGACAATGTGCTGGCCTGGGGCACCACACCCACATGCAGGCGGCCGTCGAGCACACCCTGTTCAACTTCATGGGGCGAGATCATGCGGATATGAATCTGTACATCAGGCCCACGCTCCTTGAGTTGGGCCAGTGCATGGGTGATACGCATATGGGGCAGGGTGACCAGGTTATCGGTCAGGCCAATGGTCAGTTCGCCGCGCAAATGCTGGTGAAGGCCGTTGACCTCGGTACGAAAGCTCTCAAGTGCGCCGAGTAATTGCAGCGCAGAGTGGTAGACCTCACGACCTTCCTCTGTCAGTGAAAAACCCGCTCGCCCACGTTGGCACAGGCGTAAACCCAGGCGCTGTTCAAGATCGCTCATCTGCTGGCTGATGGCAGAACGGCCAATGCCCAGTACCGTCTCTGCTGCCGAAAAGCCGCCGCACTCCACGACGCTGCGAAAAATACGCAGGAGTCGAATATCAAAGTCGCTGACCTGGGCCAGTGCATCGGGGCGACGGCTGCTCATAGTTTAGTGTATGCCTGACTAAAGGTTAGAAGAGTTGGATTTCATGGACTTTATAGCCGTGGCAATTTAGGCGCAACAACGCTTTCAACATCCCACGCCGCTTTTGCCTTGCGAGGTTTTGCTGATGAACATGCCCGAAAATGCCGAATTGAACCTGACCAGCCAGCTCAAGCTGGATGCTCACTGGATGCCTTACACTGCCAACCGTAACTTCCATCGCGATCCGCGCTTTATCGTCGCGGCCAAGGGCAGTTATCTGACGGATGATAAGGGTCGGCAGATTTACGATTCGCTGTCAGGTCTTTGGACCTGCGGCGCAGGGCATACCCGTACTGAAATCCAGGAAGCCGTGGCCAGACAATTGGGCACCCTCGATTACTCGCCGGCGTTCCAGTACGGCCATCCGCTGTCTTTCAAGCTGGCAGAAAAAATCACCGAGTTGACGCCGGGCAACCTCAATCACGTGTTCTTCACCGACTCGGGGTCGGAGTGTGCCGACACGGCGGTGAAGATGGTGCGTGCCTACTGGCGTCTAAAAGGCCAGTCGAGCAAAACCAAAATGATTGGCCGTGCCCGCGGCTACCATGGAGTGAACATTGCAGGCACCAGCCTGGGTGGGGTGAACGGCAACCGCAAACTGTTTGGCCAGGCAATGATGGATGTGGATCATCTGCCCCACACCCTGTTGGCAAGCAACGCATTTTCTCGCGGCATGCCCGAGCAGGGCGGGATTGCCCTGGCCGATGAACTGCTCAAGCTGATCGAATTGCACGATGCGTCGAACATTGCTGCCGTTTTTGTAGAACCGATGGCAGGCTCGGCTGGGGTATTGGTTCCGCCTCAGGGTTATCTGAAACGTCTGCGGGAAATCTGCGACCAGCACAATATCCTGTTGGTGTTCGATGAAGTGATCACTGGCTTTGGTCGTACAGGCTCAATGTTTGGTGCTGACAGCTTCGGCGTGACACCTGACTTGATGTGTATTGCCAAACAAGTCACCAATGGCGCGATTCCGATGGGGGCTGTTATCGCTACCAGCGAGATTTATCACACGTTCATGAATCAGCCGACGCCTGAGTACGCGGTTGAATTCCCTCATGGCTATACCTATTCGGCTCACCCCGTAGCCTGTGCTGCGGGTATTGCTGCGCTTGATCTATTGCAAAAAGAGAACCTGGTACAGAGCGTGGCTGAAGTTGCACCGCATTTTGAGAATGCATTGCACGGTTTGAAGGGCGTGAAGAACATCATCGACATTCGCAACTATGGCCTGGCGGGTGCAATCCAGATTGCGCCGCGTGATGGCGATGCAATTGTGCGCCCGTTCGATGCAGCGATGAAACTGTGGAAAGCCGGTTTCTACGTGCGCTACGGCGGCGACACCCTGCAGTTCGGGCCAACGTTCAACAGCAAGCCGCAAGACCTGGATCGCTTGTTCGATGCGGTCGGCGAAGCGCTGAATCAGATCGACTGATCCTTCTATATAGAAGCGACACTTAATGCATTCACCCAGGCGCGCAGCGTTCGCGCCTGTGGACAACTTTCTGGAGCATCCATGAGCACTATTCAACACCTGATCAATGGCGAGTTGCTGAACGATTCCGGGCGCACCGCAGATGTGTATAACCCGTCCACCGGTAAAGTGATCCACCAGGTTCCCCTGGCCAGCCGTGAAACAATCCAGCAGGCGATCGATGCAGCCAAGGCCGCCTTCCCGGCATGGCGTAATACCCCGCCTGCCAAGCGCGCCCAAGTGATGTTCCGTTTCAAGCAGTTGCTTGAGCAGAACGAAGCGCGGATCTCGCAGTTGATCAGCGAAGAGCATGGCAAGACTCTGGAGGATGCTGCAGGTGAACTGAAGCGCGGGATCGAGAACGTCGAATACGCTTGCTCGGCTCCGGAAATCTTGAAGGGCGAATACAGTCGTAACGTAGGCCCGAATATTGATGCCTGGTCGGACTTCCAGCCACTGGGTGTAGTTGCAGGGATTACACCGTTCAACTTCCCGGCCATGGTTCCGTTGTGGATGTACCCGTTGGCGATCGTGTGCGGCAACTGTTTCATTCTTAAGCCCTCGGAGCGTGATCCAAGCTCGACACTGTTGATTGCTCAACTGCTGCAAGAAGCTGGTTTGCCCAAGGGGGTTATGAACGTGGTGCACGGCGACAAGTCAGCTGTTGATGCACTGATCGAGGCGCCGGAAGTGAAAGCGCTAAGTTTTGTTGGCTCGACCCCGATCGCCGAGTACATCTACGCCGAAGGCACCAAACGCGGTAAGCGCGTGCAGGCACTGGGTGGGGCGAAAAACCACGCAGTGTTGATGCCGGATGCGGATCTCGATAACGCAGTCAGTGCACTGATGGGCGCAGCGTATGGTTCGTGCGGCGAGCGTTGCATGGCCATCTCGGCTGCAGTGTGCGTCGGTGATCAGGTGGCAGATGCCCTGGTGGCCAAACTGGTTCCTCAAATCAAAGCGCTGAAAATTGGTGCGGGGACTTCGTGCGGTCTGGACATGGGCCCCCTGGTTACCGGTCAGGCGCGGGACAAGGTCAGTGGCTATGTCGATGATGGCGTAACAGCAGGTGCGCAGTTGGTGGTCGATGGTCGCGGGTTGAGTATCAAGGGGCATGAAGAAGGCTTCTTCCTGGGGGGCTGCCTGTTTGATCGCGTGACACCTGAGATGCGTATCTATAAAGAAGAGATCTTCGGGCCGGTATTGTGCATCGTGCGGGTCAAGAGCCTGGAAGAGGCCATGCAACTGATCAATGATCACGAGTACGGTAACGGTACCTGCATTTTCACCCGTGATGGAGAGGCGGCCCGTTTGTTCTGCGACGAGATTGAAGTGGGTATGGTGGGGGTTAACGTACCGTTGCCAGTACCTGTTGCCTACCACAGCTTCGGCGGCTGGAAACGTTCGCTGTTTGGTGACCTGCATGCCTATGGCCCGGATGGCGTGCGCTTTTACACGCGTCGCAAGGCGATCACACAACGTTGGCCGCAACGTGCCAGCCATGAAGCCTCTCAGTTTGCCTTTCCGAGTCTGTAAGGCAGGCGATAGCAGCCTATAGAAGAAAAGAGGCCAGCCGTCAGGCTGGCCTCTGCTTTTAGGCCCCTTTCAAGGCTATATGACAGAAGTGTGAAACTAGTGCTTGACCCGAGGTTCAAACGGCCTATAATTCGCACCTCTTCCGGCGCAGTCGAAACGGAAAACTCCTTGAGTTTCAAAGAGTTGGATGGTTTTTGGCAGTGCCAGCTTCAAGTCATCGAAGCAGGAAATGAGGTGTTGACAGCAGCGTGTAACGCTGTAGAATTCGCCTCCCGCTAACG
>NZ_WIWL01000239.1:0-15848 GCF_009600105.1 Pseudomonas sp. FSL R10-0056 | reverse complement strand
AACAAGTTTTGCGGCGATGGTCTCATTGGCCTGCGCTATGCGGTGCTTGCGACAATACTTTACGTACAGAGCCTAGGAAGCCTAGCAAAGCGACTTGAATCCAACCTTCTCGATGATGATGCTTATGACTACGGGAACAGCTGCCTCCTAAAACTGCTCGGTTTCACCGCCCAAGAATTATCTGATCTTGGCAAGGCCTCGGAACCTAGTCACACAACAACTGACCTGGATGAGTATAGAGAGAAGCTAGACAGGCGCAGCTATGAACTCAATGCCGCGAGCGTTGAACTCACCCAGCAGATCATCAAGGTGTGGAACCCAGATGAGAACAAAGGTGAAGCTAGTAAACTCAAACTTACCGCCGACGGTCAGTATCTGAAAGTCGTTGTGGAGGATAACATCGGCGTGGAGATCGAACTCGATCAGCGCTCAGAAGGCTTCCAATGGCTGGTATCGTTTTTTATCGTGTTCTTTGCAGAAGCCAAGGGTAAACACAAAAATACTATTCTTCTGCTTGATGAACCCGGCGTGAGTCTCCATGCCCTTAAGCAGCGAGAGTTTCGAAAAACTATCTCAATGCTCGCCAATGACAACCAGACAATCTACTCGACCCACTCTCCATTCTTGGTTGGGCCAGACGAGCTTGACATCGTCAGGGTAGTGGAACTGACGGACAGAATGGTGGGGACGAAAGTTCATACTACGGTGTCATCAAGTGATCCGGCTGCGCTACTTCCGTTGCAGGAGGCCCTTGGGTATGACCTGGCCCAGAGCCTATTCGCTAATCAACGCAACCTGATCCTTGAAGGGCTGACAGGGCGGCCGCGAAAACTGAGTGCAACACCTGACCTTTCCGGTACGGTGCTGCCCCTATGTCCTATTCCGAACTCAGCGTCGAAGAGCGCGCCATCATTCAACTCAGTCAAGCTCAAGGCTTCAGCCTGCGCGGCATTGCTCGCCTGATTGACAGGTCGCCCTCGACCATCAGCCGAGAGCTGAAGCGCAATCGAGGCAGTAGTGGTGCTTACTCGGCCCGCTGCGCCCAGCAACAGATGAACATTCGGCGCCAGGTTTGTCGCCCCAAGCGCAAGCTTGTGCCGGGCAGCGAGCGCTTCGAACTGGTGGCCCACATGCTGCGTAAGCGTTTGTCTCCCGAGCAGATTGCCGGCAAGCTGCGCAGCATGACCATACCCAACCTCAGAGATGCCTACGTCTGTCGTGAGACGATCTATAACGCGATCTATGCCTTGCCGGTCGGCGAGTTGCGCAAGGAGCTGATCGTCTGCCTGCGCCAAGGCAAGACGACGCGCCGGCCGCGCTCTGGTGGCGTGGATCGGCGCGGCCAGATCCCTGAGATGGTCAGCATTCATGTTCGCCCGCCAGAGATCGAAGACCGGCTGATGCCGGGGCATTGGGAGGGCGACCTGATCAAGGGTAAGGCCAACGCCTCGTCGGTAGGCACGTTGGTGGAGCGCACCAGTGGCTACCTGATGCTGATGAAGATGAACGACGCAACGGCGACCTCGGCGATGGAGGGCTTCAGTGCAGCGCTCAACAGCATGCCGCTGGCGATGCGCAAGAGCATGACCTACGACCAGGGCCGGGAGATGGCGCGGCATGCTGAAATCACCCAGCAGACAGGGGTCGCTATTTACTTCTGCGACCCGCACAGCCCCTGGCAGCGCGGTAGCAACGAAAACATCAACGGCCTGATCCGCCAGTACCTGCCCAAGGGGACTGACTTGTCGGTACACAGTCAAGAGCAATTGAATGCCATCGCCTTGGAGCTGAATATGCGCCCCCGTAAACGCTTCGATTTCAAGTGCCCGATCGAAGTCATGGGCGAGGTGATGCAGGAAGCCATGGCTATGCGGCATCATGCTCCAGCTTCAAATCAATAACCGTGTTGCACTCAGCTTCTGCAACCGCCCAGATTATTGGTACGTCGAAGGCATTGCTAGCCTGCTTAGGGAGGCGGGAAAGGCATCTCTGAACGAAAAAATCTCATTGATACCCTCTAACACCGCCAGCAAGGTTGTATATTTTGCGACCATTCTGACTTCGCACAGCCTCAAAGTTGCGGCTTTGCTGGACTCGGACAACGCTGGAGACCAAGCCGCCCAACAGGAGATCCTTGTCCATCGTTTGGGTAACAAAAGGATTCTTCGCACTTCAGATTTCGCCGTTCCTAGGATCGAACGGGCCGAGATTGAAGATTTGTTGAGAGATACGTTAGTCCAAGTGGCAAATTCAGAACTGCACTGGGATATCGCTTCAGCGATAGCCAGCGCTCCAGACAAGCCAATCATCGATATTTTTCAGAAGGTTATTGGCAAAGACTTTTCAAAGTACAAACTCGCCAAGGCTTTCTTGAAATGGTCGAGAGACCACGTCGCGTCAAACCTGACTAAGTCCGAGCTTGAGGGGTGTACCAACCTTATCAATGCCATAAATATCGCGCTCAAATAAGCTGCCATGTCGGGTCACACTCATGTACGTGACCCGACTTCCAGCCATGATCCGTGCCGTGTCTTCCACTGTCCGCTAGATGGCCGATAACTTCAAAGCCCAAGGAGAAATTATCCTCAACTATGCCCTGACGACTTTCAACTGGCGTGTAAACCTGCGTGACCTTCACTTGAAGGAAGAAGTGGGCACGGTGCTGAGAGGAAGTGCATTATTGCTCGGAGCGCTGCCAGCGCACCAAAAGCTTAGCCCAAAAAAGGGCAATCAATGGCCCCTTTGTACTCAACCCGACATTATTTGGTGAGCCAGGACTCGACGGTAGCAGAGCCGTGTTTTGCTTTCCATTCTTTCAAGGTCTTGTGGTTGCCGCCCTTGGTCTCAACGACTTCGCCCGAGTGTGGGTTCTTGTAGATTTTGACCTGGCGTGGCTTGCGGGAGCCTGCTTTGGATTCGGTGGCAGCAGGAGCACGGCGCGAGGCTTGAGGGTCAAGAATGGCGATGATGTTGCGCAGGCTGTAGCCGTACTCGCCCAACAGGTTGCGAAGCTTCTGCTCGAACTCGATTTCGCGTTTCAGGCCATCATCATTTTTCAGGGTTTCGAGCTCGGCAAGTTGAGCTGCGAGCTGCTGCTCAAGGGCACGGAATTCTGCGAGGCGAGACATTTAACGCTCCTGTATGGTATTGGGCCATTATCCGTTGGTGGTCAAGGCCAAGTCTAGCAATCAGCAAGCTGAAAAGGAGCTTCAATGCATCTAGTAATGCTCGACACCTGCGTCTGGCTTGATATGTCATCACAAAAGGCCGAGCTTCCTATGCTTACCGCCTTGGAGCACTTAGTCCAGAATGACGCAATCAAAATCTTGCTGCCCGACCTGGTACGCATGGAGTATGAGCGAAACAAGGACAGGGTTATCCAAGCAACACGTAAGCGCCTCGCTAACGAGTTCAGGGTGGTGAAAGGTGTGATTGAGTCATTCGGTGGTGATGGGAAGAAGCTGCTCTCGACACACTGGATGACGTGAATCAAAGGCTGCCAATCCTATCTGAAGCGACTCAAGTGACGGTGAACCGTGTTCTGAAGCTGTTCGAGAACGCCATTGAATTGCAGATTTCAGATGCCTCGAAGATCAGAGCTGCAGAGCGAGCAATCGCCAAGCGTGCTCCTTTCCACAAACAGAAGAATAGCGTTGCTGATGCAGTGCTGGTTGAGGCCTTCCAGGAGTTCCGGACACAACACGCGGATAAATACGAGAGCTTCCGTTTTGTCACCCACAATGTCACCGACTTTTCTGCAAAAGATCACCGAAAACCATACGATGATTTTGTAGAAATCTTTGATGACAAAACCTCGCTGTTCTTCAACTCGACCAACCCCGCCATCGAGGACTTATTAGACCTCGAAGAATTCCATTATGAGTACAGCTTTGCCTGGGAGGACGAGACTCGTGGTCTCCAAGAAATAATGTCAGCCATGGACGAGCTGTTCGACAAGGTCTGGTACAACCGACACATGAACATGATGTACCACATCGATGAAGGGGAAACAGAAATCGTCCCGGCAGGCACACCACGCTACGGCAATGGTGTGATCCACGAGGATGTTTTGATCAGGGCTAAGGCTGCCGCTCAACGCGTTAGAGAAAAATACGAAGACACCGGGCCTTGGAGCGATTTCGAATGGGGCATGCTTAACGGAAAGCTCTCCGCATTGCGGTGGGTACTGGGTGAGGAATGGGACATGCTCGACACCTGAGAAAAACGAGGGGTTGTGACATCCTCTATCAACCCCAGCATTCCCGAAAACTTCAAGCATTCCCCTTCTGTTTTGATGACGACGCTATGCTTCGATGTCCTTTGAAGTGAAAAATCATGGCTCAGAAATAATTATGGCTGAGCCATAATTTGAAATAATCCAGTTTCGCCGCTTCCCCACCGATGGTGTAACTCGGATCTCCTGCCGTAGACCGTCCAAAGCTGAACGGGCTGCGTCGTGATGCGCCTCTATGGTGAAAAAATAAGGCTGGAGGCCAAGATCTTGAAAAGTTCTGCAAGTATTCGCGCGTCTAGCAACGCATGGTGCGGCGGATCAGACAGCTCTACCTGTTCAAGAGCCTCCGCATTCAGCTGCTTGAAAAGGCTTGTAAGGTTGGTCGGTTGACTCACAACTTGGACTGGCCAGGGTTGATGATCTGCACAAACGAGATAACGGAAAAACTCCCAATCCCAATGTGGCGCATCTGAACACACCTCAAGCTCCTCGTCGAAACAGCCTAGAAACTTTCGAAGCGAAGCTCGAGCTTCGACAAGCGACTGACCATATCGCAGAGGATCGAGCTGCGGTAAAACGTTTTGGATGACAAAATCACTGCAGTCTTCGACCGAATAGGAACCCGTCAACTCGACGTAAAACTCTTCGCCTGACTCCGATACCAGCGCTAGAGATATCAGCTTCGAGTACCGATTGAGCTGGGTGAATTCGCAATCTAGGAATATCTTCAACGCCCTTTCCTTTTCAACGAATTAGTAGCGAGGCCTATCGTTGGAGCCGTTCTCATTCAACTATTTACATTATCGATGGATTTGCGAGGAGCGTGACTACCAGGTCGGCTGCGAAAGATGAGGCGCTGCATTTGTGGTTTGACGCGGGGCTGTCACTCGTCTCCCCAGGGATCGAATTTGTCCCCATACCTAGCGCGTAAGGCGCGATTACGTTCGATCCGCCTAATCCACGGATCGTAGTCCTCGGGCAACGCGGCGAGCCTAGCATTAATGATCATTTGCACCGCTTCGTCACGCAGTAAACTACTGGTCAGCTCGCGGTATTCGCCACGCGTAACCACACCATAAATGGCGTGATTGTCTTTTACGTAAAGGTCGGTCATTCCCACCCGCAGATAGCCGTATTTTTCTACGTCATCGGGGTAGATGTCCTCTAGGCTGAGGTATCCCATATCGAACTCCTAGCTAAGAATGTACTCGCTGAGTAGCGCTGCCTGTACGCTCCACAATGTTCAAAGACGCCACCGATAGCGTGTAACAACATTAAATTCGGCCCTTCGCGTCAGCGCCTACAAAAAACCAGCCAGCAGCAGGCGATATAGTGCGCGCATGATAACTTCAGCTCAGACATCACTGCTCTGAGAACCCACCTTGAGCACAACCACCGTACCCAACGATTTCAATACACTGATCAATGCACCAAAATTTTCGGACGACCCGGTTGGTCGGCGTCAAATGAAGCGGTGGCAGCTCATCGCGGAAGACATCTACAAAAGCACTTCAACAGAGGCGTTGCTCGAAGCTAGAGGCAGAGCTGAAGGCTACATCCATGGCCTTGTAGACGCTGGGCATCTGTCGACGAGAGATACCGACCGTGACTACCTAATTTTGAGCATTGTTCAACGAAAGCGTGAGTTTTTGCAAAAACTGCTGAACGACTTTGGCTATTAAACCAAGGCGAACTATGAATCCATCCGATGGGAAAATGAGTTTCATCGGATAGCGGCAATTTGAAGCGCTTCGCACGGCTAACTCGGAGCGCTGCTGATCAAAACCGTAATAGCCATCCAGCGCTCATCAACTGCCATGCAGTCATACCGCCACTACGCCAGAGATCAAGTATTCAATCTTCTGATTTGAGACGTTCACATGATCGAAGCAACTCAAGAAAACTACGTCGCCCACCGCCGCGCTTGAAACTCCCAACGAGGTAGTTTCCCTCTCCCGTTTCCAAAAGCCAGAAACGTCCTTCTTTCCATACCTTTTGAATTTTCGTCGTGCAAATTATTCCGCCATTGGCTGTTCGATACGCGTCATCTTCCTGAAGGTGATCGAAGAACACCCCAAGGCACCTATCTTCTATGATCACCGCATCGCTGATAAAAGCCGTTATGGCCACGGTGTATTTTCGAAGACTCGCCTGTACAAGACGACTCAGCTGAAAGTCACTGAGATACTTACTATGAAATTCAACTTCGATGATTTCTGGCATCCGGCCAAAACTCCAAAATGACTCAAAATGTATTTGCGGCGGTCATTGCTTAACCGGCTTTCATAGAAAAAGCGGCACCCACATTGGCCTCTTTTCTAAGGCCTGATCCACAGAGGAGGTAGACGGTACTCTTGGTTTCAAACATGCAGCCTTCAGCGAAGGCCTTTCCGAAGTTACTGCGTACCCACATGCCCGATTGAAAACGACCTTTACTGTCCAGTACGATTTCGTGAGCGAAAAGCGTCATGGGAAGTAGACCGAGGCTCGTAAGCTTTTCCCTTTCAACCGGCGTCACGGTGAGGTCGATCAAGATCCACTGTTTCACCACACAGAATGCTTTGCCTGGGAATGCCTTTGCAGCCAAAGAGATCAGTTCTTCTTTAGAGTCCTGCCAGCCAGGCGATTCATCTCCGGTTCCGTAAAGTAACTGCGAGATTTCATTCAAAGTGACCATTCAAAAACCTTAGATTCACACTAATTATCAACCGTTCGAACAAACTCACACCCGCTAGTTTTGATCTATCAACTCCGAGCTCATGGAGGACACTGACGAGATCTATTCACCATCAAACCACCACCAAGCACTCAGGATCGAAGCCTGTCCTTTGACCCGGATAACCGCGTGGATTGGAAACCACTCGGCACCCATTCTTGAGGAAGTCTGCTGCAAAATGCGTGTGCCCATATATCCAAAGATCAGCCTTACTAAGTAACTCTGACCAATCGTTCGCATAGGCTGCAGCCAGATGTCCAGGGTGATCGTCACCCAGGTGATCCAACACAGGTGCATGGTGTGTGACCACCACTGTTTTGCCGTCGAAAGGTCTATTAAGCTCTTGGGTTAGCCATAGGTGAGCTCTCATTGACTTAGCGACTAGGTCGTCTGGACGCAAGCGCCTGTAATCTAAGTCGGCTCGAATCACCAAAAAATCGTTCATCGAATCCCATGCAACCCGCTTGGCCGCAACCACATCACCTGTAGCCGAATAATCTGTCCAGGCAGTTGTAACCAAAAAACGTGTGCCGTCGAGAATGAGCATCTCGTTTTCGAGTACATGCACATGGGGCAATGCCGCGTCTTTCATTTTTCGCAGTGTGTGACCTATGTGCCCGCCGTAGTACTCATGATTGCCACACACATAGATAACAGGGCACTGGAATGTGCCATTCGCCCAAGAGACTCCACGCGATTTGATATCAATGTCACCAGCGAGAATGACTACATCCGCATCGCTTGGGGCGGGATCGAACCGAGCGAACTCGAGGTGCAGGTCAGAGTAAATCTGAATTTTCATAACGGACGACCAGTTTCGATTTAGTTGTACTTTGGATACCGCTGCGGCGGCCGGCCTCCGAGCATTGCTCGCCTTGCAAGGAGAGACTGCGTTTACGTACTTGGATTAAAAAATCACTCGAAGCCCTTTAAGAGAGTGAGCGTCAATAAGACGACCTGGGGCATCGGTATAAGCCTTTTCGTCATCTATGTTGTGAAGACATACCCGACATCCCGTGGAGTCATATCCCACCAGCAACCCCGAAAGCCCCTCCATGATCCACTTGCCGTTTTTGTTCATCCACCCCGGCGTGACGACCTGAATTTCCGTAACGACAAACTCGCTGGTTTGTTGGGAAAGTATTTCTTCGAGCATATCGATGTCACTAATCATCATGGTGCGTGGCCACACCTTGCCATCCAAGCACTCTTCAAGAACGACGTGATACCAAGGATGAGCCAAGTGGCGTTCAAATATCCGCCAGTTTGAATACCCATCCCCAAAGATATTAGGGGTGCCCTCGGCAAAGGCTTCATGACTTCTAAACATTTCACATTCCCGTGGATCTACAGACCGCAGTTGCAGCTGACATCATTGATAAAGAGACAGTATCGCGGCGAGACTGGCTGACTTTTCGTCGCCGTCTCCCATCAAAACGTACACAGTGTTTTTGGTTTCAAAGAGAAAACCATCTTGGAATGAGATGACCATGGTGCTTCTCACCCAATTCCCATAATCGAAGCGTCCTCGGCTGTCTAGGATGACTTTTTCGGCGAAAACAAAGAGCGGCAGGTGGCCATGAGCGTGGATTTTGGTGAGATCACCATCGCTCGCTATCGCACGCACGATTGTCCACTGCTGGACGATGCAAAAGCCTTTGTTTGGGAAGCGGGTCTGCGCGATATGAATTAGCGCTTCTTGACTTTCTCCAGATCCAGAGCGGGGCTCTCCGGTGGTGGATAGGAGCTCGCCGGATGCTTGGATTTCTTCGAATCCCATGCTTCATTCCCGTCAATACATGTCATATGTTAAAGCGCATCACCGTTAGGAAAGCTCACGGAAGCGACACTACCTCGGGCATTGCCTTCTCATGAATAACGAAACCAATCGACCCGAAATAAGGATTATATAACGTGTTATGGGTCGACGCAATGTGGCTTTATCCTCTGTTTTGTAGAGGATCATAAATGTCTCTCAGCGAAGCATTTGCGGCCGTTGTCCGGGCCTTGAGACAGAAATCAGGAATGTCCCAGGACGACCTACCTTTAATTGATCGCTCTTACCTGAGCCGCGTGGAGCGCGGAAAAGGGAACGTTTCGATCGAAATGCTTTTGAAAATTTCAAAAATGCTGGACGCTGAGGCCACTGTTCTAATGCTCCTAACAACTTCTTTGCTTTCTGAGGAGGCGACAGATGTGGCATTGGAGCGGATCTCGAGGAAGCTAAAGACGTTGAAAGAGACTGGAGTGATCGAGTTGATCTCCAGCGACGGTATGCCACGCCGACATGGACGACCGTCCAGTCTCGCTGCAAGTGAAAGGCTAAAACTTGCCCCCCAGCTGAAGCAGAAGGGATTATCTAATTCAGAGATTGCTCGAGAATTAGACGTATCTAAGTCGACCGTGCAACGATATCTAGCCAAGTCTGCTCATTAAAATTTAACGCTAAAATTTCCGATTTGATGAACTAGCTCTCAGGCAAATCTCTAGCGATGCAATTCAGTGTTTTTTATGTGCCCGCAGAGGATCACAACGGCTGAGAACCCTCCGAATAAGTCTGATTTTCGCTTGGAGAGCCTGCTGGAGCCCACGTATTTTCTGGGGGCAGCTCTGCCTGAAACGACTTGTTCGGAGTATCCATAGGTGTGAAGCTCAGTCGTTTGAGCCATCCGGCTGGCTGTTGGCTATAAGAGCGACAGTCGACAGGTCGCTCAAGCGTTCAGCGCAGTACTTTGGCTTTACGTCGACGATCCTCAATCCGATCTCGTATCATTTGAAGATGCTCCAGTTCTTCGTAATTTCGGATCATGTTAAAAGGCCCATAAAGTCCGGGCTGCGGACGATAGGTATTCTCTTCCCCTGGGAGAATCGTTTCGATAGCATCGTGCAACTCGCCTTTCAGATCATCAAGTAAATCTAATAGAAAAGCTGCATCAGATGAGTCGCCCTCAACCCCATCATTGGCCGTCTCGGCGACGCGGTACCCAAGACCTCCAACTCCTGCATCTAAGTTTCGAATGGTCTGTTCGAGCAACGCGATTTTACTTTCAAGACCGGCACATCGATACTTCAACGCCTCATACTCTGCAACGGAGACTGTATTACTACACTCAACGTCAGTTTCAAAATCAAAGGCTTGCTCAAGAACTTCACGATATTTCTTATTTTTTAGGAGTGTGACATGGCTCATCGGCTTGAGCATGTCACTATCTCCGGCGTTGACTGATACGAACTCTTTCGCCTCGAACTCGGTAACAATTTTGGCCACATCCTTGGCCAAGCGTGTGATATTTTTATAATCCGCATTTGTCAACGTCTTAAGGGCATGAATAATATGAGCTATTCGCGCATTTCGGTTGCTATCTCTGTACTCGCAAAATGGATCTCGAACATGTTCTCTCATTCATGCTCCAAAGGCACAAGTCCGATACGAACTCCGATGTCCTGCTTCGGCTTCTCCATGTATTGTAGCTGCTCTGTTGCTCGACCTATACGAAATACATCTTGGACTTGTAGCGCACCGGTTGTCAGCATACTCCCAACTTGAGAGGCCAGTTGATGTGCAGGCGAACTGAAGTCCGGCTTAAGGATCTCCTCGAACCGCCCTTTGCTCATGAGCAGAGAAGTCCTCATGTAAGCAAACTTTGTGTCCAGATGCGAGCTAGTTACATCTGGGAAATTTTGCACGTCAATCAGACGCTTAATTAAGTGCTCGCCTTCCGTGAGCGAAATTTTCTCGTAGTGCGCAGCAAGCCCAACGCTCTCTTTCATGAAAAAGCTCTGCAGTTGGCCACTTCGAGCCATCTGATACAATTGCTGCTCGATCGCTTCCAAGGCATAAGCTTCGCGCGCATGGCGATCATATTCAGCGTTGAGATCTTCTAGAGTACGAGGATTACGCGCTCTGGCTTTCAGGGCTCTGTACTCATCGATATGTCTGAGAACACTGATCATCATTTCCTTTGCTTTGTCTTTCTCGGCGCTGATTGCCCCCAGGTGATCAACCCCCCGGATCGCGTACGGGCAAAGCGCACAGGGTCGACCAACGCCAAACTTTTCGACAACTTCCTTAGGACACCGATTGTCGAATGGACAAATGTGACAATTGTTATAAGCGAGCTTCGTGTAACGCTTGGCTCGCAACACTTCGATTCCGCTTTCGCCTTCCTTGACACCGGTAAGACTGATCAGCCCGTGGGTCTGGATCGCTTTGACAGCATCCACCTGAATACTTTTCATAAGACGAGTGTTCATCTCCAATACTGCTTGCGCGAGCTCTGGAGCATCCCCCTGTCCCAAAGCGTCCATATTTTTATTAAGGTAGTCGGCCAGCAACTTCTGGTGATCGGGCATACTCTTACCATCGAAAATGGCGTAATACCAAACCAGCTCTTCTGTCTGCCCCGTCATGAATTGACCGATAATCGAGGGCGGAAGGAAACGAATTGCTTCAGATACAAAACCCGCCCTCAACGCGTGAGGTGTATGCGGACTGGTCAGATCCGCCATGGAGATCTTGCCGAGAAAAGTTGCGTCATAAGAGTCGATTTCCAGCCTAGTTTTACCCTCTCCCTTAAGATAAACCAGTGGTTCTCCAGAACAATCACCAATTGTCTCTCTGATGAAATACTGTAACATGAGCATATACATTGGAAAATATCGATAATTTTTCCAATTTGAATCGCTCACCCCCTCACCAGGACGCCTAAACAGTGGTTTGTATTGACCGAACTTAGAACCTTCAACTCCGCCATACCATATATTTTCAGCGTAACTAGGGTGGGAACATTTATCATACCAAGCGCGCTGACGATGCATCACATCGACCACATGCCTAGATACGATTGCAGTCCACTCACCGTGTGATTTATCGCTACTTACAAAAAGAGGCGCCAGCTGGCTTTTACTGTAACTATCCATCACACAGTCATAGCGCTCTTTATCGAGCCAAACAATGTGATGCTGTCGTAAACCCGTTTCACACATCAACTGCGTAATTCGGATCTCATTGGGAGAAATCATTTTTAGAAGATTACCTTCAATCTCATAGTCGATCACACTATAAAATCTCGGCAAAAATTCCATTCGCTGAACAACACCATCATGATAAAAAATTGGGCAGTAATTGAGAAGATCGAGATTAACTGATCCAACACCCCTTGTCTCCTTGCTAAGTAACCCTGCCCAAGCGTGGCTCTCAAGAAGATCCTGAAGAACTGGCTGATGTAACTGCCCACCCAGAACCCCACGCATTTCACCCGCAGCCATCAGATTGATGTGCATTACAAGATATTCTAAACTGTAAAGCATACTCAAAAAAGTTGAAAAATAATCCCTAGGAATTATTTTTTTTACAGTTCCAGCACGCTTTTCGATTGACGGATAGCAAGAAGCTGAGAAATTATTAGTAAAAAGATTGGCATCAGGCAAAATCTCCCGATTGCTTTGCACATAAGTACAAAAATCATCCACAATGAGCACGCGACTATATTGAGTTTCGTTTACCCAGCCATGCTCTGAAGCATATAACTCCATATATTTTAGGAATGTCATAGGTGGCTCTTTTTTGTACTGCAAAAAGCCTTCCGTAAAAATGTGTTGGCGTGTAAAAAAAATAGTACAATTAAAGTCCTTCAAGTTTTTCGGATATCCTTCCAAAGAACCATCACGAGCCAAGTAATATCCAGGCAGATAACACGACAAATAACTCAGAAAAAGATTCAATACCATAATATGATTACTTGCCCTCTGCAGTCGCTTGGACAGCAGATATGACCTAAACATTCCATCAACCAAACCAACGAAACTGCGGATAACCGGATGCATTGACTCGTAAATAGAATCGCCTCCATCCTTGGACTTTGTATTGAATAAGGGCTTAATCCGATGCTGCCCAAAAAGAGTTTTGAAAATTTTCTCAAAATCGAATGGTCGAGTCCCCCTAGAAAGTTCTAATGCGGCGCTACGAGCCTCAGCGAGCGCTACATTAAAGCTTGAAGCACCAATCTTGATTCTGCTCCTAGGTAGCTTATCACGCTCTTTTTTCCGTTTCGCCGCTTGAACTTTACGATCATCCTTAGCAGATTTATACTGCTCAACAATATCCACCGCCATTTCCTTCTTCTCCTGGAACGGATGCGCCAACATCAGGAGAAAGTCCGCAACAAAGTATCTGCGTAAAGGTTTATCCCCGTTGCCATAGCAATTATCAAACAACTTTTGACAATCGACGCGATTCATCTCGCCAACGGTATAAAAATCAGTGCTAAAAAGCAGGCGAACCCAAAAGTTCACACGACTGCTACCGTCATTGAACTCTCCTCGTTTGAAAATGCTAGGTAGATTCGACTTTGGGTGGATCCCTCTGATCATTTTGAGACATTCGACGTCAAGCTCCTCACACAGATGGTCAAACACTCCGTCATTGTGAACAATCGTCTGCATCGCGAGCGGCGCCAATAATACTCGCCGAGCCCAGAGCACAACAAATACCAACCGAAAAAATGCGGAAAGCGGATCATGGTATGTACTAGGCACACTCCTGAGCTCACGATCAATATCGCATAGTCTCGTTTGCGACCCCCTAAATGTGAATGATAGAGTCGCCTCAATCTGAGCACGCCCCCACGTATCAACACTTAAGCTTGAAGAAAACACGTTTCTAATCTTCGAGGCCACTGTATAGTTCACCGAAGAGTCACCACTTAAAGAGGAGTATGCTTTTCGCACGAAAGCCACTGCACGTTTAAACTCACATTGCACTTGCTCATCATCAACGAGCCAAAGTGGCGTTTCGCTGCTGAGATTAATCATTCTCTCGCCCCTTTTTCAACTCTTCTCTAAGCTGCTCGACTTCGTTTTCCAAATGCATGATTTGAACGGTTGAAACACTATAATTAGAAGCAGACATTCTTAGCATGTTGATAGCTGCGAAGGTCGCATCAAGCATTTTTGCATCTCGGCGGGCATATCTCTCAGTAGACTTTATTGATTTATGCCCCATCAAATGCTGAACAACCTTCAGGTCAAGCCCGAACTTTTTTGGATTGGCCGGGCTAGGACAATGATTAAGCAAGTAATACGCATACATATGGCGCAACGAATGAAAACCGTAGCTCTGCCCCGTCACTTTGATAGCCGCGGCATTAAATCGCGCCCAAACGGTCTGGTAAGAGGCCGGAATGGGCTTTCCATTTCGGAGGTTTCGAAACAGAAATCTGTGGAACACCGGTTGATGTCGAGCCTTTTCCTGTGCCCGCTGCTCTTCCATGTATTCGTTCAAATATACCCAAAACACTGATGCAAATGGTTCGATAAGATAGGTAGCAGTAGTCGCGCGCCCCTTGTGCGTGACGTTGTTGAGCGTTCGCTCTGACACATACTTGCTCAGTACGTTTCTGCGACTGGCAGGGTCGATAATTAGAACCTTCTTCCCGCTGGGATTATCAACATCGATAATGATATCTTCCAGCTGAAGCGTCAGCGCTTCAGAAATGCGCCCCCCTGAGGCAGCGAGCAACGACCACAGAACAGCATCC
Source organism: Pseudomonas sp. FSL R10-0056 (assembly GCF_009600105.1). Taxonomy (NCBI): domain Bacteria; kingdom Pseudomonadati; phylum Pseudomonadota; class Gammaproteobacteria; order Pseudomonadales; family Pseudomonadaceae; genus Pseudomonas; species Pseudomonas sp. FSL R10-0056. The sequence goes on along the minus strand of NZ_WIWL01000239.1, from coordinate 1,360 downwards.
CGCAGACAACTAGCGCTGTTGATCAGCTCCATGCACTTATCGATAGGGAATGCTTTGTCGTCGCCACCTGCATTATCTGTGTAAGCGAGTGTCGAGGGCTTAGAGACTGCTGACAACCTAGTGCGTTTTACTCGTCTGGCGCCACCGGCTACGCAGCCCGCAAACCAGCTCTTAGACTTGATTGCATACTGAACTTTCGTGGTTGCATCCTCAGACCGTCCTTCTGTTAACGGTAAAGGGGATATCGGTACCTCAGAAATATATCCACTACTCTGGAGCTCAATCAATCCTTCCCGCGCGGCTTCGCTTGCGACCAGAAACGAGTTAACACCAGCGAAATGTACCCCAATGGAACTACCACTCAAGCTCTTACAATCGAGAACTTTTGCAACGCTTCGTGCAATTACGGACTCACTTTTGGCGCCATATACAAGATAACTTTCGTACGCATCGAGAGCATCCTTCAATAATATGGCAGTGAGGCCACCGTGCAGCACATCAACTTTATTTAAATAGTTTAATAACTTTTTGACAGCGAAAGCATATGCCTTCAAAGACTTAACTTTGCGCTTTCTTGCAATTTGATATGCCCACTCGTCAAAACACTTGGAAAGACTTTGATCAGGACAGATCAGTCGGTAGGTTGGCAACCCATTACGGGTCGTTTCTATAAGCTCAGCGAATTTCATATCTTACAACGACTCTAACAAGAATAAAAAAACAAGCTTCCCAGCCATTTCTTTTCAAGCTTGCCACAAAATCGAACCGCTCCACAATAGAAAAACAGCGCAACGCCTTATTTTTTAAAGAGTATAGCACTAGTATACTCATAACTAACGGCGGACTTAATGAGTATATGTTTCGTGTACTCTTTAGCTGCAACGACCCATATAAAAGCAATCTAACAGCATGCTCTTAGCCTCCTTCGACAACCGCCCTTGAATGAGCAAAGCCTATTTTCGACAGGAAATCTCTTACGATCACTGGACTGCGCTGGAACCGCGCGAGCCAGCGCAGACCACACAGTTGGGAGGTGTGGAACAGGACAATCGTCGCTTGGTCGACACGGTATTTTGGAATTGTGCATACCGTCGCGCTCTGGCGCGACCTGTCGCCGACTACAGTGACTGGAAAAACTTCCAACGACGCATCTGTCGCTGGCGCGATAACGGGCGTGGGAGTCAATGCTGGAGAAGGAGTCGCACTAGGCGTGAATGATGATGGTGGCCGCCACTGCAAGGTCACCCACACTCCGCCGGGTGCGAGGGGGGGGGGGGTAGTCAGGGTAGAAACCGAGTACATCGTTTACGTTTAAGACCGGGCACATCGTTTACAGGTATTAATCATGGTCAGGAGGTAC
>NZ_WIWL01000238.1:0-15886 GCF_009600105.1 Pseudomonas sp. FSL R10-0056 | reverse complement strand
ATGCGCATGGCGGTGATCGGCTCCCCCGCTTACTTCAGCCACTACCCCAAGCCGGTGATCCCGGCCGATCTGATGGCGCACAACTGCATCACCCTGCGCATGCCTACCCACGGCGGCCTGTTTATGTGGGAATTCGAAAAAAACGGCCAGGCACTCAACGTGCGGATCGAAGGCCAACTGGTGTTCAACAACATTGCCATGCGCCTGGAATCAGTCCTGCAGGGGCTGGGCCTGGCCTATATGCCGGAAGACGTGGTACGGCCCTATATCGAGCAGGGCCGCCTGATCCGTGTGCTGGAGGACTGGTGCGAACCCTACTCCGGCTACCACCTCTACTACCCGAGCCGACGCCAGTCCTCCCCGGCCTTCACCCTGCTGCGCGAAGCCTTGCGTTACCCAGGCTGAGGAGGTGCCAGCTCACGGCTTTGCCCGTCCACCCCGCAGCCAGCATGGCAGGGCTCTGAAACTTAACGGCTCTGGTATTGCTCATCCGTCACTTTCTCCATCCAGGTCACGCTCTTACCGTCCACGCTGCCGGTGACGGCCAGATGAGTCATGGCACCGTCCGCTGCGGCGCCGTGCCAGTGTTTGACGCCCGGTGGGCAAACCACCACATCGCCGGGGTGGATTTGCTGCACCGGCTTGCCCCACTCCTGGGTCAGTCCCACGCCGGACACCACCACCAGCCGCTGCCCGGCCGGGTGAGTGTGCCAGGCGGAGCGGGAGCCCGGCGCAAAGGTGACGTAGGCACCCGAAGCGTTGATTTCCTCGCTGGCGGCAAACAGCGGATCGACCCGTACCTGCCCGGTAAAGTAGTCCTCGGGACCCGCTGTCGAGGCCTGGTCGGCGCTGCGGGTGATCTGCTGCGCCCGGGCCTTGTCGTCAACGGCTGACGATCCGGCGGCACCCGCCAGGGGGGGCCGCAACACACATGGCAAGTGTCCACAGTGTCCGCTTCATGCAAACCTCCCGGAATCAGAGTGTTCTGGCATAGAAATCAGCCAGCTGGTTAATGGCAGTGTCCACATATTCAGGCACCCAGTAGGTCTGGATATGGGTCGCACCATCGATCTTGAACAGTGTCTTGTCCTGGGTGCCCGTGGCCCTGGCGAACGCCTGCTCGGTCATAAACAGGGTGTCGGCCTTGCTGCCGGCAATCATCAGCAACGGTTTGTTGAGCAATTCGAGCTGGTTGGTGGCGTCGAAGCTCATCAGGTCCATCAGGCTGCTGAGGGTGTATTTGAAGGTCGAGTTGGGGTGGGCGTGGGTTTTGCCGTAGTACTCGAAACCTTCGCGATACAGATCAAAGGGCAGCTTGGCGATCTGCTCGTCGGTAAGTTTGACATCGCCGGTGTAGATTACTTCGCCACCTGCCGCTTCCTGGGCACGGGCAGCGGAGGCCTGCTGCAGACGCTCCTGGAGGGTGTCCAGTTGCGAATCCATAAAGCCATTACGGCGTACCAGACCTGAATTGAACATGCTCACAGTGGCAATCGACTGGAAACGCTTGTCGCTCTGCCCGGCTTTCAAGGCATAGCCACCGCCGCCGCAGATACCCAGCAAGCCCAGACGTTGGGGGTCAACACCGGGGTAACTGGCAATAAAATCGGCCATGCCGTGGATGTCTTCAACACGGTTGGCAGGTTTGTCGACATTGCGCGGCTGGCCGCCGCTGGCGCCCTGGTAGGCGGCGTCGGCGGTGATGGTGATATAGCCCCTGTCCGCCAGGCGCTGGGCATACAGGCCCGCCACCTGCTCTTTAACACCGCCGTTGGGGTGCGCAACCACTATGGCAGGGTATTTCTTTCCCGCATCGTAATTGGCGGGGGTGTACACATTGGCGGCGATGTCCAGGCCATTGAGCTTGTAGGTGACCGGGTGGATATTGACTTTGCCTGGCTCGTTGCGAGTGATCGCACCCGCGTAGGTCAGGGTGAACGGGTTGGTCTTGTAGTCCCCCGCCTCCGCGGCGGACATGCCGACCATTGCGGCCATAAACGTGGCTTTAAGCACTGTAAACGTCACAGTAATCTCCCTTTCAAGTTAAAACTTCTGTAGGAAACGGCCACCAGAGGTGTGCGCGTATTCAATACAGAAGTAACTTAGCGCGTAGGAATTCATTGATAAACGCGGCTTTATTGATAGCACTTATACCAATGACGCATAAATCCACCGCTTGGTGAATGACACCCGCCGTCGGCCGCAAGCGGGCGATAGCCGCAGTTCAGCAATTATTCTTGTTTACGGGTGTGACAGAGCGCTCACCCCTACCTACTCTGCTAGTGACCTGCGCACCGCCAGGTTCTGGAGTCCAAACCTCTATTCAAGTTTTTTTGCGCTTATCGAACATGCCCATGACCGACAGCTTTAAACCATCACGCCCATTGCCCGTAAACCTGCGCGGCCTGATCCTCTGCATTGTTCTGGCGTCAGTCCTGGCGACCCTGTGCAACAGCCTTGTGGTGGCCTATCGCGTACAACGCGACGCCCTGATCCATTCGACCCTGGAGTCCAATGCTGCCTATGCGGCAAAAGTAGCCTCCAGCATTGGTGAGTTCTTGCGCGCAGCCCACAACAACCTGAACTACAGCGCCAAAATCCTCGGCAAGCACTGGGACGATCCCCAGGTGCTGCATGAAGAAGCCTTGAGGCTGGAGGCACAGGATCAGTATTTCAACTCCGTCGAAATCCTCGATGCCAACGGCAAAGTCCTGGCCTCGAATCCGCCGCAGGCGCAGATTGTCGGCTCCAACGTTCCGGCCAGCGGTATCAGGCAAGCACTCCAAGAGCGCCGGGCACTGGTCAGCTCGACCTATGTATCCCGCCAGGGCAACTTGATCGTATTCGTATCAGAACCTGTTTTCAGCAAGGCCGGTGTGTTTCTCGGCGCCGTGGTCGGGTCTATTTACCTGCTTGATCAAAGTGCCTTGCACACCGTCATCAGCAGCCACTTTCATCACGAAGGCACTTTTGCGTTTGTGGCCGACAGCAATCGTCGACTGCTCTACCACCCCAATCCTGCGCGTATCTCTGAAGTGCTTGGTGAAAACCTTGCGGTTGATGCGGCCCTGGGCGGCGAACGGGGTTCGATGGAAATAAGGAATTCCGAAGGCGTCGAAATGCTGGCAGGTTACAGCCAGGTCCCGGACTCCAATTGGGCGGTAGTGGTGCAACAACCCAGGGAGCATAGTCAGGCGACCTTGCGCCGGCTTATGCACGACATGATCATGGGCATGATTCCGGCCGGGCTTCTGGGGATGGTACTGGTATTCGTCGGCACAACGCTGATCGCCCGGCCCCTGCGCCTGCTGTCTGCCGCGGCGCAACAGCTGTCCGCGCCGCAGACTACGGAGTTGCTGCAACGTATCAACGCCTGGTACCACGATGCTTCGGCCATCCGCCAGGCCATGCTGGCGGGCGTGCAACTGCTGCAGCAAAAGCTTGGCCGCCTCAGCCACGAGGCGCAAAGTGACCCTCTCACCGGCCTGGCCAATCGCCGGGCCATGGAAGAGTTACTGAGCGTGCTGGAGCAGACCCAGCAGCCCTACACGGTACTGGCGCTGGATATTGATCATTTCAAGCGGGTCAATGACACATTCGGGCACGACGCTGGCGACGTTGCACTCAAGCAGGTGGCCGAAATCCTCAAGCAGAACTCTCGGGCAAACGACCTGGCATGTCGCAGCGGTGGGGAGGAATTTTCGCTGCTGCTACCGGATACCACGCAAGAAACGGCCAGAGCCATCGCCGAACGCATACGCCAAAGCATCGCAGACGCTCGCATACCGCAAGTCGGCAACCTGACAATCTCCATAGGTGTTGCCAGCAAGGCCGACGCGCCAATGACACCGCAGCAAGTACTAAAACTGGCCGACGAACGCCTTTACCGCGCCAAGGAAAGCGGGCGCAACCGGGTGGTGTCTGCCTGAGGGGAAATGGGCACCGCATTTATCGACGCCCACGAAAACCCCTCAAATATTAAATAATTTCAGCTAGTTAATTAACCATTCGTGCCGCACTCACCTGCGGCACACCTGCCCTTCTCTGAAATCCAGCAACACACCAGTGCCGGCTGCCCGTTTAGTTTTTTATCTTTATACCGAGTGAACATATACAAATACGAGAGCAAAAATCAGAGACGCTCTGAAAGTTCAACACGCCCATCGCAACTTAAGATAGCAAGCATTTTTTTTCCGTTAGAGACAAAAGGTACTGCCCACCAATTATTATGGCTGTCATATGTCGCACTACCGTCCGCAGAATAGTCCACAACTCCATTTGCCCCTGGATTACGCTGTAAATGGCTTCGAATAGAATGTTCAAAAAAAACACGATCTGCTTTGGAACAGGAAACGTCAGAATCTCCATTACACCCTTGCAGAACTAACCCCATCATCGCAACTGCAGCGCCTACCATTGCGCTAACCCCTGATCTAGCCATTTTATTTGCTCCCTTTCAATATGAGAGGTTGCGAACCCAAAACCACGGTTGTGAAATCGACGTGCCCAATCTGATCGCCGATAGAGCGGAGGATTGTGGTAAGCGCTTCTTGAACTGGGGGGCGATGGCTAGGATCTGCATCGAATACATCTGGATTGAGGGTGTAAGAACCGGTGAATACATAGGTTCCATTTGCAGCAATAGTTAGTACTCCCGATACATTCCCGCTGACCCTGCCTAAAAGCAAACCTGCAAACGAGGTCAAGTAGCCCGGTCCAAATGTATTATAAGTGAACGGAGAGTTAATTGGGTAGGTGCCAGGACCATTGGCAGCTACCGCGTCCCTGACTGGTGGGATATCACGCGTCACCATCTGCAAATTAAGAGAGCCAATATTCACATAACGAGTTTTGCCCTTCCCATACAGCCAATAGTAAAGTCCAGCCATAAACATAAGAGGTGTACCGAAGAAGTCAGGCTGCGAACTGTGATCTACCGTAGCCGTGTTGTGGGCCCAAGTTGCGCCCGCGTAAACTATCTCAGTACGCTCCTGCGCTGTAATAGCTACTGATTCTTGTGCCCCCCGACTCGCACGATCGTTGAGTAAGTTTTTCTGAATTGCAGCTTGCATCGTCAGCTGTGCTTTCAGCTGCTTACTGTCCAACCCATTCAAACCAATTAATGATGCATTCATGGCCCCTTCAATATCTAAGACATTAGCAGCAGTGAAAACATTCACCCCGTTAGCAATCAGTTTTTGGATAAAACCGCCTGAAATAAATTGTTCATTTGGTTTTAAAGGAGGCCTCGGGGAGAAATTAACCGAGGTGGAATACCCTGTGCTGGTTGGTTGAGCACCAACAAAGGTTGCACCAAGCTGAAGTACTTCCGACATTTCCACCCCCCCCCTGCAAACGATAATGATTCCGATTAGAATTCACGCAGGAGACACTATACACTTCGCCACATAGCCGCAATTAAATACTGCAACTTTATGCAACCGACCCTAATGGAACGGCCAACACACCTTACGAACTCCAGATTTAAGGGCGATGTTGCCCGGCTTTTTTTACGCGGACGCGACTGTCCTTAAATGCGCCAACGAAGTTCTTATCCCAAGTCATTCAGGGTCACAGCAGAGGGAACGGCGGGTATTGATCCGCCTTGTTGATGCCATTGAGTGATGGTGCTGGATTCGGCGATTTCGAGAAGGGAGAGTCAGCTCAATATGACGTAGTGGTTCGAAAAGTCTTTTATCACACGGATTCTCCGCCACCTGATTCCCAAGTTGATTGGAAAGAGCCAACTGGAAAAAATTCGGGATGGTTAGAGTCGTCAAATGCCAGATACGAAAAAACCCCGCAGACCTTGATCTGCGGGGCTTTCGTAATAATGGCGGAGAGATAGGGATTCGAACGTTTTCTAACGCTCCTACAGACCGCTTTAGACCAGAAAAATCAGAGCTTTCGCTTTTTCCCGTAGGCGTCTGGCGGCCTAAAACGGCCCAGTATCTGCCCTAACTTTGCCCTAATCCGAGCCATGGCGTTTGCCGCTGAGCTACACCATACAGGCGGTCAAACACTGACAGAACTGCCTGCCCTGAACACCTGTTTATCGACGCCCACGAAAAAGCCCCTGAAATGTTCAACCATTTTTTGGCCGGTTGCGTCAGTACCGGAACAAATCCCACGGAGTGAGAAAAGCCCGGTTTTGGTATGACTCCGATCATGAAACGACATTCAAGGAATCACAGGTTAAACGCTACCATTTTGATCAAAACGCTATTGAAGTGGGCCACCAACGTTCAACTGCTCGCGTTTATTTAAATCATTCACTAGCCAGATCCCCGCTTTTGTCATCAAGACATAGGTTGCCGCCGTAAACCCGGCTTGAAAACTATCGCTGGCTTTCGTGATTTTCCCATCACCGTGAATTTGAAAATCCTTTACATTGCCCTCAAACCCATATGGTGTTCCAACGTCAACAGTGAATGAATCAACCAATTCGAAATACTTATTCATATCCACATCCTTGATTTCATAATCAAGATTATGGGCGAAATCGTTTCTTATTTTGTTCAGGTGCTTGAGCGGTCTTGCAAGCTCAGCGGGCAGTCCAGATGCGACAGCGGTGGTAAGCCTTTCGTTAAAATGCCGGAGGATTTCAGCTCCCTTCCCTTTTCCAGTGGTAAAAAACTCAATATTTTCGGGTGCAATCCGCTCCTTTAAATAGACGCTTAAAAATCGCTCGCAGATCAATTGGAGTCGCAGAACACTATCTCCATCGTCTTTTTTATCCAAAACACTTGCGTATAATTCTGGATCAATGAATTTTGTAAAGTCGTGATTTAGCTGAACGTAAGGCATGCTTTCCCCCTGTGATTTGAACCCAACTACACGCAATCAGTTGCATAGATGGGCCGTGTCCTTTTACTTGATTTCCAAATTTAGCTTTTCGCCCAGCAGTTCGTAGAAATCTTTACGCTTGCGGGGATTTTTCAATTCAGAGCAGCACGCTTCCAAGGCGACCAGTGCTTGTTCTTCGGTGATTTTCAACCTATTGACCAGCGGTTTAAGCTTAGTGTCGTATATATATTGAAGCTCATTATAACCACCACATTGACCGCATGACACAAGGGCGGAGTCTTGCTTGCCACCGCCCTTTGTATCTTCGTAATCGTATTGGTCATTAATGTCTTTGATAGACGTCGGGTTCGCCTTTAGTAATTTGGCAAGAATTTCGCTGGCTCTGCTAGACATGTTGGTCGTATCCCTTGACTGAGTGATCAAGTCTACGTGGTGGCATAGTGCTCGCTTTTCAAGTCCTAAGCGCGTTTCTTGCCCCGACTACTCCCGAAACTATCCCAGCCATGGAAACGCGACCCGAAAAATAGCAGGTCAAAAGCTACCGTCTCGACCAATTAGGTAGACAACCTGCACCGGCACGTCTTTACCTAACTACCCCGAGGTGTTTCATTGCAGCCCAAAGACAGTAATCGGCCCTGTTCAAAATATTCATTTTGTCAGGATCATCCTCGTACTGCTCTTTTGCTCCTCTAATCTCGTATAGGATAATATCTGTCAATCTGTCGGCGTAATCGAAATTTTTCAAATTCTCTATTTCATCATGACGGGAAAAGATCCCCACAAGCGTCATATAGGTTTCTTCGAGAATTCTCTCCGTCACTATAAAATGGAACTGACTTATTTCATAAAGTTCAAATAGGAAAGGTAACGCTTCTATTTTATGTCGCAGCTCAAATCCACCTTTCGCCCGATGGTATTCGGTTAGCGTTTTATAAAGGCCATCGCGAATGAGCAAGCTTTGCCCCTTATGTTGAATAGAGGCAACCTTTTCATTTCCCGTAAAAAAAAGAATTGAGTTGATTACTTTTTCTATTCTCTGCAATGTTTTAGATATATCGTAGATATTTAGCCCTGCATTCAGACCCATAAAGAAAATATCACCTTCCTTGTGCGCCCCTAAATAAGTCATTCCGAGGCAGCCTTGCAAGTGAACAATTTTCTGAACAAGAGTTAAATGCTTTTCCATATCGCGGTAATTTTCAAGTAGTTCGCTAATGGTGGTATAAATCGCTAGACAATCAGTAAGATCGTAAGCCCTTACATTTCCCGGCTTACCGATCTCGACTTTATATTCGCAATGGCTAGGACTATTTTTAGCAAACATTGCTGTGTAGACCCTATCTGGATCAGCAAAGCCTATATCGCCTCTAAAAAAAACAGATTGTTCATTTAGCCTTTCAATAAAAACTTTTCGATGATTAAGGTACTGCTCGAAGGTCAATGCGGCCAATTGCTTTTCTACGACAACATCATGCTTCTGTTGTTTTTCCAGATTTTCAGCATCTTGTGAATTCTGGCGTTCTTCACCCTTCAGTTGTTGTAGATACAGGAAAAGTAACGTCCCGATGGTTGCGAAAGAACTTAATAACGTGAAAGCACCGCTCATGACAGCACCGAAGCTACCCCAGTCGGTTGCGTTTCGAGAAACCGGACCAAGATAGTATCCATAAGCTCCGAGTACTCCCACCGCCACCACCACACCTGTAACGATGGCCGCACCAACCAACGCCAAAATCCAATTTGCTTTCATGACTGCTCCTAGTCTTTCCGCCATTGTCATTGAACGCAATGGCTGGTCAAGTGCATGTTGATGGTTCTTCGCACGCCCGCAGAGCCGACGCACGCCAAACCCATCTGGATCGAATCACAGGAGCTTTTAACGCATATTCGCTCGCGTGCTATTCAGAGCGAGACGCCCCCGCTGCTTTACACCATAGGCGGTCGCAGAAGATGCTGGCCTAAGAGACGTGACGATAAGACTTGATCGATCAATCTGAAAATACAGACGAAAAAAAACAGCGATTTGGTCTCTGCAGCTTGGCAAAAAAATGCTACAAACCACTGTTACAAATCGCTATTTTTTACCTTCACAACTCATTGATTTAAAAAGTTTTTCTATGATTTATGAGAAATGGGGATTCGAACGTTTTCTGCGGCCAGCGTGCACCGCTTTAGACCGTGTACGCTGGGTATCTGATACTCGACCTCAAGCCTGTAGCGACTTTAGGAGGCCTCAAGATTACCCTAATGATCTACCTCATCCAGCCTTCAGATCCGACTTGGAGTACTTAACTTGCGAATGTGATGCAGACGTTGGCGAATTAGCATCACTTGGCCCTCAACAGCTTAAGTCGGTCGCATTTATTTTAGAAACGCTAACTACAAGACCATTAATTTGGCCTACCAAGAACGGCGATTTCTGCCCGCTCTTGCTCGTCGAAAAGCCCTGCAATGTCCGGCTCCTCGCCAGCTGAAACTCTGTCCCTTAGAATTTCCTGCTTTTTTCGATGGTTATCAGTGTCAGCTGGTAGAGTGATAGCCGTTCGGATAAGCTCTTTTATTGCATCTGTGCCCGCTTGCTTGTCCTGCAATAGAAGGTATAGATAACAGGCTTTGTTGTAGAGAGTGATCGGGTTTTTCCACCCTGCCTCGAGCTGATCATTAACAATTTGAAGAGCGTCTTGAACTCTGTTCAATCGTTTCAAGATATAGGCTTTATGAACCGAGGACTGGTAATACTCCTGGGTAGTTTTGTCTTCGCTATAGATTGAAACGGCCTCGTCGATTGCTTTCAAAGCACTCTTCAAAAGGTTTTCTGACTTCGTTTTTTCTGCAGACTCTGCGGTGGTAACCGCTTCAAGGTACAACATTTTCGCGCGCAATTGCTTCTGCTGCTTAAATATTTGCTCAGCCTGTTTCTTACGCTCCTCGGTTTCTTCCTCAATTTCTTTTCGCAGAACCTTGTCCGCAATGCCGTCCAGCATGGCGTAGCCGAGGTAAGACGCTATCCCAGAAATAGAAATCAGCAATAGCGCGTGCTGCACAAATTGAGGTGTTTTCCCTAACTCAATTGGGAGCATGATTGAAGCATATTCAATATGGATTACTGACGAAAAAAATGGAACACACAAAAAAGAGGCCGCACCACCGAAAAGCACACTCTTAAGTGGCATTTTTTCAACTTCGCCTGGTGCCCTGGACCATTTAGCATAGGCTCCCAAATATGAGCCCAAGCCTATGAGTACCATCACAAAGGTAAGATTGAACATCGCCGGGAAAATCGTTGACACTGCGTGCAGCAGATCAAAACCTATCGTGGCTAGCGCGCTTGACAAGTCATGTTTTTCTGTGATAAGAGCAGCTTGCGTCTGGACTGATATTTCGGAGGCTGTATCCAATTGTCGGGTTCTTTTTGTTAAATTTTGGACAAAAAAAAGCAGGCATTAAGCCTGCTCTTTTACAGATGGTATAACTTAGATGTCTGGGCGCACATCAAAATAGGCAGATGCTGCATAAGATTTCATGTGTATAACCTCCATAATAGAGCAGTACTTCAGTCGGCATCTCAACACGCTGTGCGTACGAGACAACCTTAATATAGCGGATCTTACTGGCAGACACCAAAGCATTTCTTCGGAGCTTGATCAGCCTCGCTTGGTAGGGCTTGGAATGGTGCAGTACCGCGTTGGCCGCATCTTGAATTGAAACGTGTGGCGAGTAAAGACCCATTTTGCACAAATCCGCAAAATGCATTTTTAAATTCAGAATCAAGGCTGCTCAAAATTCAAACAGATGATTGCCTCTTGACAAAATAGCTTGACATGAGATAAAAGTATAGAAGACTGAATTTCCATGGTGTACCAGGCGAGGCTAGCAGCCTACGGCTGCTAGCCTCGCCTGGTACGGGCACACAAAGAAAACTTTAACGTAACTCATTGATTTTTATAGCTTTAATTGCGCGCCAACACTACCTGTATTGAGGCTTTTTTATGCCCTATTTTGCTCGTTCTAGCTTTCAGAGCCCGTTAACCTAGTGAATATTTCTAAGGACAAATATTCTTCTACCTCAGACTCTTTGCTCACCTCGGTTTTTATTTCCGGCATGTCCGTGACCGCTTTGCCTCTCTTTAACGGCAGCTAGAATAAGCAACCCAAAGCCTCCGATTCCCAATTCATCACAATCAACTCCCCCGCAACCTCTGCCTTCCCCTGCCGCTGATTCGTGCTCGTGTACCGAATCTCAGTCGTCTCAAAATGGAACCCCTCAAACACCCGCCGAATGTCCGGATGGTCGTTGATGCTGACCATCACCTTGCCTTTGCAGCGCCGCATAAAGTCGGCTATGCGCTCGTAGTTCTCAAACGGGAAATCCACGCCGTAGCCAGCGGTCTGCCAGTAAGGTGGGTCCATGTAGTGGAAGGTGTGCGGCCGGTCGTAGCGCTCTGCACACTGAAGCCAGGGCAGGTTTTCAACGTAGGTACCTGACAACCGCTGCCAGGCTGCAGACAGGTTTTCTTCAATGCGCAGCAGGTTGATTGCAGGGGCCGTCGTTGCGGTACCGAAGCTCTGCCCTGAGACCTTGCCACCAAAGGCATGGTGCTGCAGGTAGAAAAATCGGGCCGCGCGCTGGATATCGGTCAGGGTTTCGGGGCGGGTCATTTTTTGCCACTCGAATATCTTCCGTGAGCTGAGGGCCCACTTGAATTGACGCACGAATTCTTCCAGGTGGTTCTGCACCACGCGGTACAGGGTCACCAGGTCGCCGTTGATGTCGTTTAGCACTTCGACAGGAGCAGGCTGCGGGCGCAGGAAGTACAGCGCCCCGCCGCCGGCGAAGACTTCGACGTAGCATTCGTGGGGTGGGAAAAGGGGGATAAGACGGTCGGCCAGGCGGCGTTTGCCGCCCATCCAAGGAATGATGGGTGAAGACATATTATGCAAGACCTTTACTGTATGGATAAACAGGTGCTAGGCTCGCTCCGCTTCGTGCACGGAGCAGGAGCCTTGGCTGGGCTTGCAGGGCTAATCTGCGGGTTTGGTGGCCGGGTTGGATGTTGATGCATCCAACTTCGGCCGCTCCTTTTATTTCGTGTCTGATACTTCTTTGGCATAGGCCTGACAGGCCTGCAGCGCAATCAGTCCTTGATCGCCGTCGCCGGTGATTCCGATAATTCGTTGAGCATGCGCTCGGTCAAGTTGGGCTCTATGGGCGCCATGAACCACGCTGCCGGTGCGGGTGGTGGTTTGCACTGCGTCACAACCAGTTGTGGTGGTGGCGTCGAGTTGGACTGACAGCCGCAAGTCAGCAGTAGCAAGGCGATCACGCAGGCGTGCTTGTTTGGTTTTCTCATCGGTGAGGGCTCGGTAATGGGATTGGTCGCTGGCTGCCAACCACTGTTCCAGGGCGAGGCGCTTGCCCTGCTCCGCCAGGATTTGCGCGGAGTTGGCATTGGCCAGATGGGTGAGCGCGGTTTGCTGTGTCGCCTCCTTGGCAGCCAGTCGCTGACCGTAGGCATTGGCCTGCCACTCCCATACGGCCCACGCGCTGCCAGCCATCAGGGCCAAGATGATCAGCAGCACCCCGCCCCACTTCGCCGCATCGATCTTCACGCCAACACCTTGAGCGCCCGGGCGTACAGCGCCTGCCGATCGGCCGCGCCATTCTGGCCACCATTGATGCGCTGGGTGATCTTGTCGAACTGGCCCGCGTCGGCCAGGGTGCTGAGGCCCTTAGTCGCCCAGAACCATGCTGCCGACATGCAGGCGTGCTGCGGTACCTCCAGAAGTTCAGGCTGCTTAATCAGGTCTAGGCCCAGTGCTTCGCCGCACGCAAAGTAGTTGGCCCGGCCGGTGATCTGGATTAGGCCACGACCGCAATACTTTTGGCCGTCACCATCAGCTTCTGGCGTGTTGCCCAAGCGTTTGGCAAGTGAGCCGGTGTCGTACTTGCTCAGATACTGCTCGCCTCCCAGTTCGCGTACATATCGGAACTGACCAGACTCATGTCCGACCTGGGCAATAAAAGCTGCCTGGCGCAGTGTACCTACGATCTGGTAACGCACCATTGCGGTGTTCAGCACAGGAACAAAAACGCCGGCTGACTGGCCGGCGTTAGGAAGAATACGCAGCAATTGCTGCTTTGAAATAGGCATAAGGCCCCCCTGTTTTTTACAAATACTTAATATTTAGAGCTATATCATTCGTTAGTGGCTATTTGATACTGTTCAAACTCCCAAAATAATTGCCCGGAAGCAACGTCATGAGTACAGCCTCTAAACGTGGATGGATGTGGGCGTATCGCAAGATACGTGACCTTCACTGCTCTCGATCGACTGCTATCTACAGAGCGACTCTATATGCAGTTCGAGGCGATACGGGGACTTTTCCCAGCACGTTAACTCAGCGAAAAATCCATATTCGACGCTGACGATTTGGCTTATCGCCACCCTGAAAGAGTCCAGACGTGAAGGTCGTCGGGTTAGAGCTGAACGATTTTCAGGGTCTTCTCAGGCTTCTTGCCTTTGACCTTGGCCTTGCCCTTCTTGCCGGCATTGCATTCAATCGTCGTCGACCAGCCGGATTGGGTGAACACCTGTTCTCGGGAGTCGACCAGATACTCACCATCGAGCCCGTCCTTGAATCCTTGGGCGTTGATCATTCGCTCGGCGAATAGGTCGGAACGCCCGGGCATTTCCAGCCGTACACCTGCAGTCGAGCGGTTGAATGCGGCCAAGCGCGCCTTGGCAGCCTGTTCGGCGGCGGTCTTGTTCGGGTGGATATGCCTATCGGTATGCACCGGCGGCAGGCCGTCCGGGGCGTCGTCGTTGTTCAGATTCACCACCGCCAGTTTGCCGGTGGCTTTGTCTTGGTACTTGGTGCTCACAGCCTTGTGGGTCGAGCGATCGCCCAGCCGAAAGCTGTAGCGGCTGACGTCCGTTTTGTTGATGGTGACGACGCCCAGTGTCTTGCCGCTGGCCGTGACACCGCCCTGACGCGGCATAACGATCAGCTTGCCATCCGCGACCTTAGCCGTGCAGTCGTGCTGCCGGGCCAAGCGGGTAATAAAGTTAAAGTCCGACTCACCCAACTGGTCAGCCCGGGGCACGATCGTGGCCACCGTACAGGCCGGCTCCCAGCCGTTACGCCGCGCTACAGCGCTGACGATGGTGGCCAAGCTATCGCCCTCCCAGCTACCGCTGCGGGTCGTCTTGCCGCTGCCGCGCATATCACTGGCCTTGCCGCGTATCACCAAGGTATCCGGCGGGCCTGAGACCTCGACCTCATCGACAACGTAACGACCCTCCCGGGACAAGGTCGACCCGGCATAGCCCAGATAGATTTCGATACTGGCCCCCCGCGACGGCAGCGTTACGGCGCTGTCGCGGTCATCAATGCGCAACTCAAACTCGTCAGACTCCATCCCGGGCTTGTCCGAGGTGCGTAGCAGCAACAGCCGGTCGTTGATCATGCGGGTGATGTCGCTGCCATCGGCGACGATGCGAAAAACGGGCGTCATATCCAGCTCCAACAAAAAGCCCCGCACACAGGCGGGGGCTCAGGTTTTAAGTCGAGTTACGCGTAACGATCAGCTCCAGAGCTGGACGCCCTGATCATCGCTGGCCAGCGGCAAGTCCGGCAGCACGATCAGCACACCACCACGATACGGCTCAGGCTCGGCGGCCAACCCTGGATTAGCCTCCAGCACCGCCTCCACGCTACCGTTGAGGTGCCCATAGGCGTTGTGGCAGATGGTGTAGAGCTTGTCGCCGTCAAGCGTTCTGCAGGTCTTGGCCATAACGGACAAACTCCAGACTAAAGCCCTGCTTGCGGGGGATTCCGCCCTGCAGGAACGCGCTTTGATCCTCGGTGATCGAGGTCAGGCACCAATCCCCCAGGACGTAGCCATAGCCCGTGGTCAGGCCCAGCGGTACCAACAACCCGCCGATGCTGCGCAGGGTGTCCAGTTGCTTGAGGCCGCCCCGGTGCCCGGGAAAGATCGAACCCTTGAGGGTGATTTTGTCGTCGCCCATGCCCACCGCCTGCTGTGCCGGCCGACGCATCAGGCGCTCTTGCGAGGCCCAGCGAAAGCCGCTCTGCCGGTTCAGTTCCTCAAAGGCCGCCGTGTCCAGGTTGAAGTAGTACGGTGGCGCTTCGTGCTTGTGCGGCTGCAGGATCAGCAAGTGGGGGAACGGCTTGACCGCTTCCACTGCCGGGGTGGTATCAGTCGCAAACACGCTGGTGGGCAGGATGTTTCCCAGCGCGGGATTGATCTTGCCGGCAATCTGGTTGATCGCGTTTTTGGCCCGAGTGGCCTGCTCGCTGAACACCCCCAGGCGCTGCTCGATCTGCGAGGCAGCACGGGTGGCTTGGTTATAGACCGCGACCACCGAGCCCACCTTGGACTGTGCCGCGCTGATACTGCGCATGACCCGCTGCAGCTTTTCACCAACCATCGGGCCAATGATCGGCAAGGTCTCCAACTCCGACGCGGCGCCGCTGATTTCACTGATAGCACCGTTTACCGGCCCCATCATCCCGTCCAGACTTCGCCGTCCCGCCTCCCCTGCGGTGGCCAAGTAACTGACGGTGCTTTGCATCTGCTCCATGTAGGCCATATCACCTCCTTACCCAATATGAGGACTGTCATACAACTTGCGATCATTGGCCCGGCGGGCGTTGTCTTCCATCTGCCGGGCGAAGTCATTCAACTGGCCCTGCATCATGGGTTGCAGCTTGCGCATCAGCTCGTCGGGGTCTTTCACATCCCCCTGAACCGTAATGGGCATATGCGGGGCAAAGGTGATCTTTTGATCGATCGGCGCCGGCTTGGATTCAGACTTGAGCACCAAAGGCGACGGGGCTTGTGACCGGCCGGACTGGGCCGACATCGAGCGCACCACATCACCCGGTTCTGCATCATTGCCGAATAGCGACTTGGCAAACGACGACCTGCCGAACATGCCACCCACGGCATCGCCACCCATGCCCCCCAAGAACGCGCCGACCAGGCCGCCCATCGCCGTGCCAATGATTGGCACCACGGAGCCGATCGCAGCGCCGGCAGCTGCACCGGCCATCG